>NZ_JBMDXT010000282.1:0-11900 GCF_048594475.1 Nakamurella sp.
GGCACGGCATGATCGGGACGGCGGCGGCCGCACCGCTCGTCGCCGACGCGCTCGTCACGAACCACCGACGCCATCCCGCGGCCGACGACACCGACGAGCACACCGGCAGCGCCGACATGGACGGCCGCATCCGTGGCGGCGAGCTGGACCTGGCCCTGCTCGGCCTGTTCCCCGACCAGCTGCCGGCCGACCTGTCCCACCGCGTGCTGACGGTGGAGCCGCTGGTCGCGGCGTTCCCACCCGGCCACCGGCTGGCCGACTCGGCCGATCCGGTCACGCCGGGCGACCTGGCGGGTGAGGAGTTCGTGGAGATGCGGCCCGAGTCCGGACTGCGGCACCAGGTCGACGCCGCCTTCGCCCGGGCGGGTGTGACGCGCCCGATCGCGTTCGAGCTGAGCACGTCGGACAACGTGGTCCGGTTCGTCCACCTCGGGTTCGGGGTGGCCCTGGTGCCACGGTCGGCGACGACCGGCCGGGGCGTGGCCGTCCGGCCGCTGACCGACCCCGACGCCCGGCACCCGGTCAGCCTCGTTCATCGCTCGCCGGCGCCGTCGTCGCCGGCCGCCCGGGCGTTCCTGGAACTGCTCGACCGCGCACACGCCGACGCGGAAACGTGGACGATCGATCGTCGACGTTCCCGATACGTCGGTCGCGTCTCCGCGGGAACGGTCGAGCCGGTGTCGGACCCGGTTCGTAACCTCTGACCCATGGCATACACATTTCAGGTGGCCGTCGACAGCTCCGATCCGCACGCCCTGGCCGACTGGTGGGCCGATGCCCTGCACTGGCAGGTCGAGCCCAGCGACGAGGCCTTCATCCGGAAGATGATCGACGCCGGCTACGCCTCGGAGGCGGACACCACCACCCACCGTGGCGTCCTGGTCTGGCGCGAGGGCCAGGCCATCACCAACCCGGACGGCGGAACGCCGCGCCTGCTCTTCCAGCTCGTGCCGGAGGCCAAGACGGTGAAGAACCGGATCCATCTGGACATCCGGGTGGGTGAGGAGAACGTGGAGAAGGAGGTCGCGCGGCTGACCGCGGCCGGGGCCCGGGAGTTGTGGCGCGGGCGGCAGGGACCGCACTGGTGGGTCACCATGGCCGACCCCGAGGACAACGAGTTCTGCGTCAGCTGACCTGCGCAGCGAGCCAGCGGACGATCTCCTCGCCGGCGAGCGCACCGATCCCCGCGGTGACCCGCACATGCGGCGCCGTCCACCCGTTCTCGTGCAGTTCGCCGTGCGCGGGCCGGATCCCGTCGTGGGCCGCCGCCAGCATCCCGGCGTCCAGCGCACCGTCCCCGGCCGCCAGCAGCCGGGTGGCGCCGACCCGCCGCATGATCTCGGCGACCGCCGCCTCCTTGGTCAGCGCGGCGGGCAGGGCATAGATCTTGCGACCCTGCATCGACACGACCCAGTCGCGTTCGGCGCTCCACGCGGTCAGGTCGGCCATGAAATGCCGGGGCAGGGCGCCGAGCTCGACCACCAGGTAGCAGAAGAGGTCGTCCGCGATCCGGCGGCTGCGCACCCACGAGGCGTCCGTCCGGGCGTCGATGTGCCCGACCACCTGCTCCAGGGTCGCGCCGGCGGCGGCGATCCGCTCCTGCACCCCGGCCCGCCAGCCGGCGTCGGGAACGCCGTCGCACAGGATGTGCCCGCCGTTGCTGACCACCGCGAACGGCGCCGGCCCCCCGGGCAACCGCACCCGGCCGAACTGGTCCGGTGTCCTGGTCGTCGTCGGCACGACGACGGCGGCGGCGCGAAGCCCGGCCAGCAGCCGATGGGCGGCCGCGGTCATGAACGACTGCGGGCGGCCCTGCAGCATTTCCACGCACACCAGGTCGGCGGCGGCCGCAGTACCGGCGGCGGCCGCGGCGGCCGAGAAGATCAGCGTGCGGTCCAGGTCGGACGCGATCACCGTCGTCATCCCGGTCAGCCCTCCCCGGTCTCGGCGCCGACCCGGCGGACCAGCCCGACGCAGGAGTACGCCAGGTCCGGCACCACCTCGACCGGCACCCCCCGGTCGGCGGCCAGCAGCCGCAGGTGCTCGTGGTCGGGATGGTCCGGCTCGCGGACCAGGATCTTCCATGGCACCCGGCGCAGCAGGACCCGGGTCGCCTCGCCGACGCCGGGCTTGACGAAGTTGACCGAGTCGATCCCGTAACGGACGCGGATCTCCTCCACCGCCGCCCACCCGGCGAAGGTGACCGCCCGATCCGAAGCGGCCAGCGCGGGCGCCTGCGCCCGGACCCGGTCGACGACGTCGTCGAACCGCGCGGACACCGCGTCCAGGAAGCCGCGGGACACGTCACGGTCGGCGAACTCGGCGTAGAACTTCGCGCCGTGGAAATCCCCGGGACCGATCAGCTCCCGGTTGAGCACGGTGCGGGAGACCAGGCCCGACACCGTCGAGTTCAGGCAGGCCGACGCGATGAGGAAGTCGTCGCGGGTACCGAAGGTCCGGACGCAGTGCCCGGGATCGGCGAGCACGGCCAGGTCGTCGGAGAACGCGGGGCCGCCCGCCGCCCGGACGCCGTCCAGGGCCGCGGTGAGCTCCTTGGCGATCGCCCCCTTGCCGGTCCAGCCGTCGACGAAGACCACGCCCGCCGGGTCGTGGTGGGCGGCCAGCCAGCGCAGCGCCACCTCGTCGATCCCCCGGGCCCGGACGATGGACACCGCGTAGTGCGGCAGGTCCCGATCGTGGAACCGCCGGGCCCATCGCCGCATCAGGATGCCGATGGGCGTGCCGGCCCGGGCCAGCGAGGCCAGCACCACCTCCGGTCCACGCTCGGCCAGCACTAGCTCGGTCACCGCGCCGACCGCCTCGGCCAGCCGGGCCGCGGACCCGGCCAGGATCGTGTCGTACAGGGCCTGGTAGGCCGGGTCGGGCTGGTACTCCACCGGCAGCGATTCGGCGTAGTGCGCGCGGCCGGCCTGGATCGCCGCCTCCCGCGACGCCGCGTCGGCCTCCAGGTCGACCGCCGACAGGTCGGTGAGCAGCCAGGCCACCTCGTCGGTGCGGTAGCTGCCGAAGGCCGGCCCGGTCAGCGGCGCGGGCAGCGCCGAGGCCTCGGTCATCCGGCGACCGCCGTCAACCGGGTCAGCACGACCGGCGTCCGGGTCGCCCGGGCCACCGACGCGGCGACCCCGGCCGGCCCGTCCACGGCATGCCCGTCGTCGACCACGACGATCAGGTCGGCCTCACCGCCGCCGGCGGTGTCCGGCCAGCCGGCGTTGTACACGTGCCGCCCGACCCGGTCGGAGCTGCCCGGTTCCGGCGCCGAGGTGAAGTCGATCCGCCGCCGGATCGGATACCCAGGTTCGTCGATCGCGTGCACCGGGGACCGGGTCGTCGATTGGAACGCGGTCGCCCGGCCGGCCGTGCGCAGGGCCAGCGCCAGCCGCAGCGGCAGGTACATCAGCTCCTCGGTGCCCAGGACGAGCACCCGTCGGGCGTCACCGCAGTGGCGGGCCAGCGCGTCCGCGGCCGCCCTGACGGTCGCGTCGAACTCCACCCGGTCGGCGGCGACGAAGCCGTGCCGACCGCCGTGCGGCAGCCGCGCCGGCCAGGGCAGCGACACCGCCCGGACCGTTCCGGGTGGTGTACCACCGTCGCCGGCCGGGGCGCCGGGCGCCGTCCCGTCCAGGTCACGCGCGACCCGCTCGGCGGTGCCGTCCGGCACCCGCACCGCCCCCCGGGTCAGCGCGACGACGTCGATGCGGCAGCCCAGGCGGTCGGCCAGCTCGGCGCGGACGCCGTCGGAGGCGAGCGAGCGGACGTCGACCAGCCCGGCCAGCACGTACACCGGACGCGGGTACCGGGCGTGCAGGGCCTCGATCACGTTGAGCGCGGTCCGCCCGGTGGACAGTTCGTCGTCGACGAGCACCAGCGGTCCGTCGCCGGCCAGGGTCAGCCGCCCGTCCGGCCGGAGCAGGTGGTCGGTGGCGTGCGAGTGCGACTCGACGAACCCCGCGGCCACCGGCACCGGCCCGTCGGCGCGGCGGGTGGAGTGCAGGTAGGGCGCACCGAGCTGGTCGGCGACCAGGTGCCCGAGTGAGGTCGCGGTCTCGGCGAACCCGAGGGTCACCACGCCGGGCGCCGGGGCGGGCCCGGGCAGGGCGGCCGTCAGCCGGTCCGGATCGGCACCGCGGACGGCGGCCGCCGCGGCCGGGGCCCACTCCGCGGGTGGTCCCGGCTCCCCGGCCATCCGGGCCGCGACCAGCGCCCCGAGCAGCCGGCCGGTGCCGGCGACGACCCGCGGGTCGACCGGGAGGTGCTTGCCGAGCACGGTGGACACCAGCAACTGGGCCCGCTTGGGGTTGCGCCGCAGCGCGATGCGGGTCAGGTCGTTCATGCTCAGGCCGACCGACCAGGGGCCGGCCGGGCCGTCCGTCACCTCGATGCCGTACCGCCGGGCCGCCCAGGACGGCACCGCCGGCACCGACGGCCCCGACGGCACCGACGCAGCTGACGGCCCGGTCACCCGGCCGCCCGCAGCTCGGACTGCTGCACCGCGGTGAGGATGTCGATGTGCGAGATGCCGGCGGCGGCCGCCCCGAAGACCCGCGCCCGCAGCAGGGTGCGCTCGGCCCAGTTCCGGTGGGGTCGCATCTCGTTCATCTTGTTCCGGTACCCGGACGCGCGGACCCCGCCGTGCGCGGAATCCGGCTCGACGATGTCCAGCGCATCCAGGTACTCCTCGTGCGGCACGACGGCCAGGGCGTGCACGGGGGCGATGTGCGACGGGTGGATGACCGACTTGCCGGTGAGGCCGTTGGCCCGGTCCAGGATGATCTCGCGCATGAGCCCGTCCAGGTCGCGGCTCATCAGCGCCTGCCGCAGCTCGTCGGCGTGCCGCTCGACGAACGGGGTCTGGCGCAGCTGCGGGCGCAGGATCCGCTCGTGGTTGGCGAAGTACTCCCAGACCGGGCCGGTGATGGCGAACCCGGTGCCGTCGGTCCGGCCCAGCTGGTTGACGACCTGGGTGATCAGGTCGGCGGCCACCCCGACGTCGTAGATCGACAGGTCCCGGTCCCGGCGGATCCCGAACAGTCCGCACAGGTCGGTCGCGCCGATCCGCACGGTGAGCACGTGGGACCGGTACCGGTCGAGCAGCTCCCGGATGCCGACCAGTTCGGCCTCCCGGGTCTCCCGATAGAGCACCTCCCGGGTCTCCAGCACCGGCATCGCGTACACCGGGTGGGCCGACCGGGCGTCGATCTCGGTGACCGCCTGCAGGTACTCCTCGCCGGTCTTGGTGGAGAATTTCGGCAGCACGAAACCGCTCACGATCCGCTGGCCGGGTCCGAGCGCGAGCATCAGCTCGCGGATCTGCGCGGCCGTGCGGACCCGGACGAACACCAGGCTGTCCGGCGGGTCCTGCCCCAGTTCGGACAGCACCGCCCCGGTGGAGCTCACCGCCGCCTCCACCGCCGGGTCGGCGATGGCGTCCTCCAGGTCGATGACCATCGAGCGGGCCCCGTGGGCCGCCCGCCGGCGCACCGTGCTGGCCAGGTCGTCCCGCGTCGCCGGCACGTACAGGGTCGCGCCCAGGGCATGGGCCAGCACGGACCGCTCGCTGTCCCGCTCGAACGCCGCGGGCGCGTGGTGGAACAGCTCCTGGCGAACGCCATCGGCCAGCTGGTCGAAGTGCCGCATCGTCCTCCTGTCGGGTGGTGCCCGGCCTGTCGGGTTGAGCGCCGGCTGCGGGTCGGGAACTCTGTACCCGCATCGGGAGTTCGCTCAACGGATGCCGTGAGCGCCTGCGCGCAGGGTAACCGGCCCGTCCGACACGGCGGGTGAACGGACGACGAACAGACGATCGAGCCGATCGGCCCGATCAGCCAGAAGAGGGGAACCAAGCATGGGTGTGAGCCTGACCAAGGGCGGCAACGTCTCGCTGACGAAGGCCGCTCCCGGCCTGAAGGCGGTGTCCGTCGGCCTCGGCTGGGACGTCCGCTCGACGACCGGTGACGACTTCGACCTGGACGCCAGCGCGCTCGGACTGGACCCCAACCACCGGATCGTGGCCGACGACTACTTCGTGTTCTTCAACAACACCAGCTCGCCCGACGGGTCCATCGTGCACCAGGGCGACAACCTGACCGGCGAGGGCGAGGGCGACGACGAGGTCATCAACGTCGACCTGCCGTCGGTGCCCGCGACCGTCGATTCCATCGTGTTCCCGGTCTCGATCTACGACGCCGAGACCCGCGGGCAGTCCTTCGGCCAGGTGCGCAACGCCTTCATCCGGGTGGTCGACCAGGCCAACGGCAACGAGCTGGCCCGGTACGACCTGTCCGAGGACGCCTCGACCGAGACCGCCATGGTCTTCGGCGAGCTGTACCGCAACGGGGCCGAATGGAAGTTCCGCGCGATCGGTCAGGGCTACGCTTCTGGCCTGGCGGGCATCGCCCGCGACTTCGGAGTCAACATCTGATCCACGCTCGTTGCGCAGGACGGGCTGCGGTCGGTCGCGCTCCGGGGTGACCCCGGCCCACCGCGCCCACCGCGCCCGTCCGTCGTGGAGAGGCCTTCGTGCATCTCAAAATCTTCATGTGGTCGTACATCGTCACCGCAATCTCCCTCGTGGTGGCGTTCATCTACGGCAGCTGGTCCGCCGTCGTGCTGTGCGCGATCCTCGGCGTGCTCGAGGTCTCGCTGTCGTTCGACAACGCCGTCATCAACGCCACCATCCTCGAACGGATGAGCGACTTCTGGCAGAAGATGTTCCTGACGGTGGGCATCGTCATCGCCGTCTTCGGCATGCGCCTGCTCCTGCCGCTGCTCATCGTCTACTTCGCGGCCGGCCTGAACCCGGTCGAGGCGTTCCAGTTGGCGATGAACCCGCCGGCCGACGACGCCGCGTACTTCCCCGACGGCTCCCCCAGCTACGAGACGCTGCTGACCGACGCGCATCCGATCATCGCCGCGTTCGGTGGCATGTTCCTGCTCATGCTGTTCCTCAACTGGCTGTTCGAGGAGAAGGAGCACACCTGGCTGACCTGGCTGGAGCGGCCCCTGGCCAAGGCCGGCCGGCTGGACTCCATGGCCATCCTGGTCGCCTGCCTGATCTTGCTGATCACCTCCGAGACGCTGGCCGAGGACGCCGAGACGGTGCTGTTCGCCGGGCTCACCGGCCTGGTGGTCTACCTCGCCGTGAACGGCCTCGGCACGTTCTTCGAGAACGCCGAACATCCGGACGAGGAGGCCGAGCACGACGTCGACCACGAGCCGGCGGCGGCCAGTCGCAACAGCAAGCTCGTCAAGGCGACCGGCAAGGCCGGCTTCTTCCTGTTCCTCTACCTGGAGGTGCTGGACGCGTCGTTCTCCTTCGACGGCGTCATCGGCGCGTTCGCCATCACCTCCGACCCGATCATCATCGCGCTGGGCCTGGGCCTGATCGGCGCGATGTTCGTCCGGTCGCTGACCGTGTTCCTGGTCCGCAAGGGCACCCTGTCGGAGTACGTGTACCTGGAGCACGGCGCGCACTGGGCGATCGGCGCGCTGGCGATCATCCTGTTCATCTCGATCGGCGTGCACATCAGCGAGTTCATCACCGGCCTGCTGGGTGTCGCGTTCATCGGCGCCGCCCTGTGGAGCAGCATCCGGCGCAACAAGCGGCTCCGGGCGCGCGGCGAGGAAGTGGGCACCATCCACGCCTGACCCGACCGGGGCCCTCCCCGGCCCCATCGGCACCGGCACCGACACCGACACCGACACCGACACCGACAGCACTCTGGAAGGACGACGCGGTCCCATGGCCATCGACTACACCAAGCGCCCACAGCAGCCCCCGGCCGCCCCGGCGGCGCCGTCCGGGACCGGCAAGGTGATCCTGACCAAGGGCGCGCCGAAGGTGTCGCTGACCAAGTCCGGCGCGGTCGGCGGCACGGCGCGGGTCAACCTCAACTGGTCGACCGGCGCGCCGCCGCCGGCCGCTCCCGGTGGCGGCTTCTTCTCGAAGCTGAAGGCGGCCGCCGCGGCTCCGGCCGGCGGCGTCGACCTCGACCTGGGTTGCCTGTACGAGTTGGGCGACGGCCGCAAGGGCGTCATCCAGGCCCTGGGCAATTCGTTCGGGGCGTTGAACGCGCCGCCGTGGATCCAGCTCGACGGGGACGACCGTACCGGCGGGGTCGTCGGCGGCGAGAACATGTCGATCAATCTCGGCGCGCCGGGCCGGTTCCGCCGGGTGTTGATCTTCGCGATGATCTACGAGGGCGCCCCCAACTGGGCGGCGGTGGACGGGATGGTCACCCTGACCTCGGCCGCCGGCCAGTCGTTCGAGGTGCGCCTGGACGATCCGGACCCGGGGGCCCGGATGTGCGCGGTCGCCCAGCTGGTGGAGTCCGCGGGCGAACTGGTCTTCCAGCGGGAGGTTCGGTACATCCAGGGCGGCCAGATGGCCCTGGACCGGGCCTACAACTGGGGGATGAACTGGCAGGCCGGGCGCAAGTAGCGCCCGGCCCCGGCCGGTCTGCTCGGCCGGCGAGGTCAGACGTCGAACTCGGTCGGCGCGATGCCGACCGCGTTGCACGCCTCGCGCACCGCGGCCCGCTCCTGCGGGTCGAAGTTGCCGTCCGACCCGCCGATGATGATGCCGAGCTGGATGACGGCCCGCGCCTGATCCGGCTTGTTCCGCAGCTTGCCGATGGTGGCGATCGCCTCGATCTTGCCGAACTCGAAGTCGCCGGCCAGCTTGCTGCAGTACCAGTCGAACTTCTGCTGCAGCTCGTCCGGCGGGAAGACCGCGAGCACCGAGTTGGTCCGGATGAAGCCGGCCGTCTTGGCCTGCTCCGCCGGATCGATCGACCCGTCGGCCGCCGCGATCAGCGCGCACATCGCCATGCTGCCGTTGGCGAACTCCTTGTTCTTGAACTGACCGGCCTTGGTGGTCAGCTGGCTGTTCATCTCCTTGGTCCTGGCCTTGAGCGAATCCCAGAACGCCATCGCGAAACTCCCTTGGGTGTCGACGCCGATGCGGTTGTCGCGGCACCGGACCCGGGTCCGACCGCACCGCCTCCGGCTAACGAACCTCGGCCCCGAGAGGTTCCGCCCGGCACCCTCCCCGCCGGCCCCAGTGTGCAGAAAGTGCCCCCAAACCTGCGGGTTGGGGGCACTTTCTGCACACTCGACGCGCGTCAGAACGACTGCGCCGCCAGCGGAACGAGTTGGTCGGCGGTGCGGGCGTTGCCGGGGGTGCCGATCGCCGTGAACGTCCAACCGGCGCCCTGCCGGGACACCCGGGCCATGACGACGGCGGTGTGCGTGCCGGACCCGGTGAGCTGGTAGCGGACCAGTTCCTTGTCGCGGTCGGCCGAGTCGACGACGCGGGCGAAGGCGTTCTCGATCTGGGAGAAGTTCTGCCCGCTGTACGAACTGACGACGAACACGATGTGCGCCACCTGGGGCGAGACCCGCGGCAGATCAACTATGATCGACTCGTCGTCGCCGTCGCCGGCCCCGGTGAGGTTGTCGCCGGTGTGGATCAGGGAGTTGTCGGCCGACCGCAGGTTGCCGTAGTAGACGACATCGAGAACCCGCTTGTCCGCGGCGAACAGGATCGCGGACGCGTCGAGATCGACCGAGACCTCCTTCGTGCCACCGAACAGGCCCTTCTTCTTGATCGCGTCCCAGCCCAGGCCCATCCGCACCTGCGACAGTGACCCCCCGCTGTCCTTGACCAGGCTGACCGTCTGTCCCTTGGTCAGGTTCACACCCACGTCGCTGCTGTCCCTTCCCTCGTCCGGCGTCAGAGGTTGACGCCGTAGTCCTTCGCGATGCCGGCCAGCCCGCTGGAATAGCCCTGACCGATCGCCCGGAACTTCCAGTCGGCCCCGTTCCGGTACAGCTCGCCGAAGACCATCGCGGTCTCGATCGAGGCGTCCTCGGACAGGTCGTACCGGGCCAGCTCACTGTTGTCGGCGGCATTGACCACCCGGATGTAGGCGTTGCGCACCTGTCCGAAGGTGATGCCGGTGGTCTCCGCGTCATAGATCGAGGCCAGGAAGACCACCTTGTCCAGCTGGGCCGGGGCGCTGGACAGGTCGACCGCGACGACCTCGTCGTCGCCGGCGCCCTCACCGGTCCGGTTGTCCCCCAGGTGCTCGATCGCCCCTTCCGGCGAGCGGGTCTGGTTGAAGAAGATGAAATAGTCGTTGGAGACCACGGTGCCGGACGCCGCGCAGCCGAGCGCGCTGGCATCCAGGTCGAACTTGTCCCCGGTGGTGGTGCGGGCGTCCCAGCCCAGGCCGACCAGAACCTTGGTCAGCCCCGGTGCCGCCTTGGTCAGCGACAGGTTCCCGCCCTTGACCAGACTGATGCCCATGCGTCCAGCTCCTTCGGTGCCATCGGTCCCGGCGCCGGACCCACCGGCGCATCCGGGAACGACCCTACTGGCGGGCCATCGGATCAGCCCACGTTGACGCCGAAGTCCTTGGCGATGCCGGCCAGCCCGCTGGCGTAGCCCTGGCCGATCGCCCGGAACTTCCACTCGCCGTTGTGGCGGTACACCTCGCCGAAGACCATTGCCGTCTCCACCGACGCGTCCTCGGTCAGGTCGTAACGGGCCAGCTCGACGTCGTTGGCCAGGTTCACCACCCGGATGTAGGCGTTGCGGACCTGGCCGAACGACTGCCGGCGGCTCTCGGCGTCGTAGATGGACACCGTGATGACGATCGAGACCGCCTGGGGCGGAACGCTCTTGAGGTCGATATTGATGACCTCGTCGTCGCCGTCGCCCTCCCCGGTGAGGTTGTCGCCCTGATGCTCGATCGAACCGTCCGGGGACCTGAGGTTGTTGAAGAAGACGAACCACTCGTCGGACAGGATCTTGTGGTTGTCGCCCAGCGCGAGGGCGCTGGCGTCCAGGTCGAAATCGTCGCCCGCGGTGGACCGCACGTCCCAGCCCAGGCCGACGGCGATGGCCGTCAGGTTCGGCGCGGCCTTGGTCAGGCTGACGTTCCCGCCCTTGCTCAAACTCACGCCCATCGACGTCGCTCCTCGCTTCAGATGTGCCGCGGAAAGGTGTTCGTGTGTCGTCCCCACCGGCCACCCTACTGGTCGGCTCCGGTCAGTCGATCGGGGTCGCGTCGTCCACCCAGCTGATCCGGTCGAAGCCGTACCCGCGGCAGGCGTCGCGAATCGTCGGGGCGATCAGGTCCATCTCGGACCGGACGACGAGCTCGCCGCCGACGTTGTACACCGACGCCAGGACCGCGACGGCCGGCGCCGGGGCGAGGTCGATCGGCATCTCGATGCGGTCGCCGCCGAACGTCGTGGCGATCAGCGTGCCGCCCCACTGCAGCGGCTGCCCGTCACCGGAGAACGCATACACGACAAGCCGTTCCAGATCGTCAACCTGGCGCAGGTCCACCGCGATGCGCTCGTACTCCGACCGGGTGGCGACCATGATCGGGCGGCGGGTCTCTCCGGGCGGCGCGTACCGGCGCCCGGCCTGGTGCTGCACGGTGGACGCACGGCCCGAGCGGAGCTGGTAGGCGCACCCCAGCCGCAGGTCGCCCGCCGCCGCGGTGACGACCGCCTCGAACGTCAGCGTGCCCACGCCCGACTGCACGCGAGTGAGGGTGACGGTCGGCCGCCGCGGGCTCAGCGTCGTCGGCACCCCGGCCGTGATCCGTGGCTCCACCCAGGTCGAGTCCGGCCGGCGCAGGCCGGGCGGCGCACTCACCGGCGGCGCGGTGCCGGCTGCCGGGGCGGTGGCCGGGCCGCCCAGGTCGAGCGAGGTCGACCCGGCCGCCGAGCCGCCGGGCGCTGGGCGCAGCGGCGCCGCGCCCAGATCCAGCGAGGTGCTGCCGGACGGTGCCGCGGCCGGCCGGGGCGGCGCGGCCGGCGGACCACCCAGATCCAAGGAGGTCGCGCCCGGCGGCGGGGACGGCCGGGGG
>NZ_JBMDXT010000283.1:0-4625 GCF_048594475.1 Nakamurella sp.
GCCCTCGATCACCCGGTGGAAGATCGCGCCGTCGTAGAACGGACCCTCCGTCCCGCCCGAGGCGTTCTTGGTCGTGTACTTCGCGGTGCCCTTGGCCAGCTTCACGAAGTTGCTGACGGTCTTGGGCGCCTGGAAGCGGAACAGCTCGATCCGGATGTCGCCGCGGTTGGTGTGCAGGGTCGCGTAGAGGTCGCTCACGGTGAACCATCCTGCCATCCGATCCTGTGGTCAGAGCCCGAGGTTGGCGATTGCGGCCGCGGCGAGCTGCCGGCCCTTGATCGACTGCGGCTGGTTGGCCTCCGCGATGACGGCGACCTGACCCTTGGCGACGGCGTAGACGGAGCCCCGGTCGGTGGGCATGGACCCCCCGGTCCAGCCGACCGGGTCGTCGGCCGGATCGGACTTCTCGACCGGGACGTGCTGGTCGACCGCGGCGGCCGCGGCCGCCGCGCTGTCCGCCTGCACGATGCGCACGGTGGCCAGCCAGCCGCCGTCGCTGCGGGTGAACGTGCAGATCGGGTGCGGGTCGACGGCGACGATCGTGGTGGTCCCGGTGTGCTGGCCGTTGATGTCGGCCACCTGGTCGTCCGACAGGTAGGGACAGGGCCCGGCCTGGGCCGCGGGCTCGTCGGTCGCCGCCGGCGGCGCGGCCGGCGGGACGCTGGCGGGCTCGGCGGTGACCGTGACCGACAGCGTCGCGGTCCGGGTGCCCGCGGTGACGGTGATCGTCGGGGCCGCCGGCGCGGACGGTGCCGACGCGGCCCCGGCTCCGGCGCAGCCGGCCGTCAACAGGCCGGCGAGCGCGGCGACCGCCCCCCGGTGGAGCCGCCCTCGCGACCCGGTTGCATGCATCGCCCGCTGCCCTTTCCTCTCGGCGTGAACACGCCTGATCCGAGCGGATTGCCCGGTACGCTCGACGGGCCGGGTGCTCCCGGACCCTCGGATCTTGCCCGTCCCGCCGTCAGGAAGGTAGTCGCGACCGTGGCCCAGCGCCGCAACACCGCCCAGCGGGCCGCCATCCTCGACGTGCTGGCCGGCAAGGACGAGTTCCTCTCGGCGCAGGAGTTGCACACCACGCTCCGCTCGACCGGATCGTCGATCGGCCTGGCCACCGTGTACCGCGCGCTGCAGGACATGGCCGGCGGCGGCGACCTGGACACGGTCCGCACCCAGACCGGCGAGGTGCTGTACCGGCAGTGCGAGCAGCCCCGCCATCACCATCACCTGGTCTGCCGGGTGTGCGGCCGGACCCAGGAGGTCGAGGCCCCCAGCGTCGAACGGTGGGCCCGGGCGGTCGCCGCCGAGTTCGGGTACACCGACATCAATCACGAGGTCGAGTTGTTCGGCGTGTGCCCGGCCTGCTCGGCCCTGGCGGCCGAGCGCGCCGCCGGCGGGCACCCCTAGTTGGCCGAGCCTGCGAGGCCACCATCGTGCACGGGAGGGGTGGCATGGGTGAATGCGGCGACGGAGGAGCCGGATTCTTCAGGACACCCCCTAGTTGGCCGAGCCTGCGAGGCCACCATCCACCCCTAGACGGCTCCTGCCGCCAGGTCGGGCTCGTCCGGGGCGGACAGGCTGAGCGTGCAGTCGACGACCGCCGGGGACTCGCGGATCCGGGCCTCCAACGCCCGCAGCCGCACGGCCAGGTGGGATTCGGTGTCGTCGCCGGTCAGGTCGACGTCGGCGACGAGGTAGAGCTGCCGGGGACCGATGAAGTCGACCCGCAGCGCCGTCACCCTGGACACCTCGGGCAGCTCGCGCAGGGCCTGCACGATCGCGGCCCGGACCGGCGGGCTCACCTGCACGCCGACCAGGAAGCGCCGGTTGCGGTCGATGAGCACCACCGCGACCACCCCGAGCAGGACGCCCACCAGGATCGAGCCGATCGCGTCGGGCGTGGCCGACCCGGTGGCCTGGTGCAGGCCAAGACCGGTCGCCGCGATCACCAGGCCGGTCAGCGCGGCCGCGTCCTCGGCGAAGACCGCCCGCAGCGTCGGGTCCGAGGTCACCAGCACGTGGGTGATCAGGTCGCGGTCCACGGTCCGGGCCTCCCGGCGCGCCTGGCGCACGGACTGCAGGAACGAGGTCCCCTCGAGCAGGAAGGACAGGCCCAGCACCAGGTAGCCGATGAGGAAGTCGGTGGCCGGCTCCGGGTCGAGCAGCTCGTGGATGCCGTGGGTGATCGAGACCGCCGACCCGGCGACGAACAGGCCGAGCGCGGCGAACAGCGACCAGACGTAGGCCTCCCGGCCGAAGCCCAGCGGGTGGTCCGGGTCCGGACGCCGGCGCGAGGTCCGGTTGGCGATCATCAGGAAGATCTCGTTGCCGGTGTCGGCCCACGAGTGCGCCGCCTCGGCGACCATCGACGCCGACCCGGTCAGCGCGGCCGCCCAGGTCTTGGCCACCGCGACCAGGAAGTTCGCGGTGAAGGCGATGAGCACCGTCAGGGTGCTCTCGGACTTCTCTCCCCCGGCCGCGTCGCCGAGCGCGACGACCGGCGACGCGCCGCCGGCGGGCTCGTCCGTGGAATCCCGCATTCGGGAAAGCTACCGGCATTCCGGCCCGCCGCATGGCACGCTTCGCCGATGAAGCTCAGTGCCGGCCTGCTGCTCCACCGGTCGGGTCCGGCGGGGATCGAGGTGCTGCTCGTGCACATGGGCGGGCCGTTCTGGGCCCGCAAGGAGGAGCACGCCTGGTCCATCCCGAAGGGCGAGTACGAGGCGGGCGAGGACCCGGCGGCGGTGGCCGCCCGCGAGTTCACCGAGGAGCTCGGTGCGCCGCCGCCCGCGGGGCCGACGATCGAGTTGGGCACGGCCCGGCAGAGCGCCAAGTCGGTGACGATCTTCGCGCGGGCGGGCGACTTCGACGCCGCGTCCGCCGTCAGCAACACCTTCTCTCTGGAGTGGCCGCCCCGCTCCGGCCGGTTCCAGGAGTTTCCCGAGGTGGACCGGGCCGAGTGGTTCGACCTGGCGACGGCCGTGACGAAGCTGGTGAAGGGCCAGGCGGTCTTCCTCGCCCGGCTGGCCGACCGGATCGCCCCCGGCCCATCGGGGCCCCGGCACCCGGCCGACGGTGGACCTGACCCCACTGTGCCCACGGTCGGCGGCTCCTAGTGTGGAGACCGGGCCCGCCGACGTGGCCGGCCCGCCGACGGAATCGACCTGACGGGGGAACGACATGTGGGGGATCGACATGTGGGGGATCGACAGGAGCGGGCGGGGCGCGACCCGGTCCACCGGTACGGCCGTGTCGTCGGCGCTGGCCGCCGCCGTCGCCGCCGCCCTGCTGCTCTCCGGGTGCGGGGCGACCCGCGACCCCGGACCGGCGACGACGGCCGACCGGGCGATCGCCGGGGTCCACGCCGTGCGGCTGGAGACCAGCGGTGACCTGGCCATCGCCATCGGCGAGAAGGAGAGCCTGACGATCGCTGCGGGGTCCGCCGTCATCGACGACCTGACCTCGGAGGTGGTGGACGGTGCGCTGGTGCTCGGTACCCGGCCGGGGTCCTCGGTCACCGGGTCCGTCCGCTACACCCTGACGGTGACCGGCCTGGATCGGCTCGACCTCGAGGGCTCGGGCAGCGCCACCGGAACCGGGGTGCTGGTTCCCGATGCCACGGTGACCGTGTCGGGGTCGGGCGGCGCGACGCTGTCCGGCCTGGACCTGACCCGGCTCATCGCCGATCTGTCCGGTTCCGGACACGTCACGGTCGCGGGGACCGCGGGCAGTGCGACGGTGACCGTCAGCGGGTCCGGCGACTTCGACGGCACCGGGCTGGCGGTGCAGGACGCCACCGTGGACGCCTCCGGTTCGGGCAAGGTACAGGTCCGGGTCAGTGGCACCCTCACGGCCGCGGTCAGCGGCAGCGGCGACGTCGTCTACACCGGCAATCCGACCACGGTGCAGCGGGACCGGAGCGGCAGCGGGGACATCGTCGCCGGGTGAGCGCGTAGCCTGGAGGAGCTTGATCGATACAGATACTGATCTGCCCGACCGGACCACGAAGTCAGCGCGGCCTTCGCACGACCCACCACCGCTGCTCCACCGGCCGAAACGAGTCACCCACCGATGACGTCCGCCCTGCTCTCACCCCATCGACCGGGCCCCGCCGACACCCCCCGTCCGGACGCCCTCGACCGGGCCGCCTCACGGGTGGCCGGCGCCGCCTTCTGCGCCCGCCTCGACCCCGCGGTCCTGGACTTCGCCCGGCGCCGGCTCGCCGCCCACTTCGGCACGTCGGAGGAGCTGGTCGACGCCCTCATCGCCGACCGGCTGCTGCGGTTGGCCGCCCGCCTGGGCGCCGACCTGGCCCTTTAAGTCGCCGATCAGTGGCCTTTAAGGCCACCCCGGCACGGTGAACGCACTGACCACGGACGTTCACCGAAGGACCGACCTGATGACCATCGCCGATCTCGCCCGCACCGTCGCCCCCGTCACCCCCGCGGGCGGCCCCCGTCCGGCCCCGGCCGCGCACGCGCTGCGCGGGCTGGCGGCCGGGCCCGTCCACCTGCCCGGCGACCCCGGGTACGACGCCGCCCGGGCCGCCTGGAACCTGGCCGTCGACCAGCGGCCCGCCGCGGTCGCGATCCCGGCCGACGCCCGGCAGGCGGCGCGCATCGTCCGGG
>NZ_JBMDXT010000284.1:0-7539 GCF_048594475.1 Nakamurella sp.
ACTGCAGGAAGGCGGGCAGGTAGGTGATCGACCCCATCATGGCGAAGCCGACCACGAAGCTCAGGATCGAGGAGACGGTGAACACCCGGCTGCGGAACAGGTGCAGCGGCAGGATGGGGGCGGCCGCCCGGCTCTCCACGAAGACGAAGAGCGCGATCGCCACGGCCGATCCGGCGAACAGGCCGAGGATCGTCGGGGACGACCAGGCGTACTCGCTGCCGCCCCAGGTGGTGGCCAGGGTCAGGCCGGTCGCGCCCAGGCCGATGAACAGCACGCCCAGGTAGTCGACGGGCACCTTGCTGCGCTCGGTCAGCTTGGGGATGGTGGTCGCCGCCATCGCGATCACGATGAGGGCGATCGGCACGTTGACGTAGAACGCCCAGCGCCACGACAGGTGGTCGGTGAACAGCCCACCCAGCAGCGGCCCGATCACCGTGGTCACCCCGAACACCGCGCCGAGCGCGCCCTGGTACCGGCCCCGCTCGCGCAGCGGGATCACCTCGCCGATCAGTGCGGTGGCGGTGACGGCCAGGCCGCCGCCGCCCAGACCCTGCACCGCGCGGCTGACGATGAGCATCTCCATGTCCTGGGCGAGGCCGCAGAAGAACGACCCGATGATGAACACGGCGACGCTGAGCTGGAACATGATCTTGCGACCGAACATGTCGCCGAACCGGCCGGCCAGCACCGTGGAGATGGTCTCGGCCAGCAGGTAGGCGGTGACGACCCAGCTCATGTGCCCGGCGCCACCCAGGTCGCCGACGATCGTCGGCAGCGCCGTGGTCACGATGGTCTGGTCCAGCGCCGAGAGCAGCATGCCGAGCATGACCGTGACGAACACCAGGTTCATCCGGGACCGGCTGAGGGCGGCCGGCAGGGCGGCGGCCGTGGTCGGGGTTGCGGTCTGCGACATCGACACCCTCATTCACTGAAAGTGATCAGCCAAGAACTCACGGTGATCTTCGGTGCGAAGAGTAAGCCGCCTGAAATCCGCGCGCATCCGCGGGCCGTCCGGTGGGAGCATCACGGGCTGTGGACATCCTGTTTGCGGCGATTCCCGCGTTCGGCCACGTCTTCCCATTGCTCCCGCTGGTGTCGGCCTGCGCCGCTGCCGGGCACGACGTGCGGATCGCCACCGGTGACCCCTTCCTGGAACGGCTGCCCTGGCCGACCGTCCGGGCGGTGCCCGCGGGCACCGAACTGGACGGGGTGACCGCCGAGGTCCGGCTGCGGCATCCGGAGGCCCAGGGGCCGGAGCTGGCCGCCGCCATGTTCGCCGACGTCACCGCCGAACTGGTCGCCGGCGAACTCGACCCGGTGCTGTCCGCGCGGCGGCCGGACCTGGTGGTCTACGAGGCGATGAACGTGGGGGCCGCCATGGCCGCCGATGTGCACGAGGTGCCGGCCGTCGGGTTCTCGATCGGGCTGGCCACCGGTGCGATCGTGGCGATGATCGACGGCGCCGCGCGCCGGTTCCGGGCCGGCTTCTGGGCCGCGCACGACCGGGTCCCGCCGGCCGGGCCGGGCCTCATGGCGGCGGCGGTGCTCGATCCGGTGCCACCGTCCTTGGCCCCGCCCGGGCCGCCGCCGACGGCGCCGCGGCTGCCGATCCGGTCGGTGGCCCACCGCGATCCGGCCGGCGCCGTCCCGGCCGGGCTGGCCGGCCCGCGGACCCGGCCGGCGGTCTACCTGACCCTGGGCACCGTCTCGTTCGGTGCGGTCGAGGTGATCCGCCGGGCGGTGGACCAGATCGCCAGCCTGGACGCGGACCTGTTCGTCGCGGTCGGGCCCGACGGGGACCCGGAGGCGCTCGGTCCGGTGCCCGGGAACGTGCACCTGGAGCGGTTCGTCGACCAGCCCGGCGTCCTGGACCGGGTGGATGTCGCGGTGCACCACGGGGGCACGGGCACGGTGCTCGGCGCGGCGGCGGCCGGGGTGCCGCAGTTGATCCTGCCGCAGGGCGCGGACCAGTTCCTCAATGCCCAGCTGATCGAACGTGCCGGGCTCGGCCACGCGCTGGCCAACGACCGCCAGGACGGCGACGCCGTCGCCCGGTCGGTCCAGGCCCTGCTGGACGACGGCCCGGAGCGGGCCGCCGCCACCCGGGTGCGGGCGGAGATCGCCGGGATGCCGGCCCCGGCCGACGTGGTGCCCGACCTGGTCGCCCTGGCCGGCGGCTGACCCGCCCGCGCGCCGCTCAGGTTCGGCCCGGTCCGGTCCGGCCGGACCGGTCGGCTCGGTCGTTCCGCCCGGTTGGTTCGCTGCGGTTGGTTCGCTCCGGTCGTTCCCCCCTATCGGTTCTCTCCGGTTGGTTCGCCCTGTCGGTTCTCTCCGGTTGGTTCGCTCCGGTCGCCCCGCCCCGGTCAGTTCGCTCCGGCCGGGACCGCGGGGGGCGCCGGCGTCGCCGGGCCGGGCGATCCGCCGCCGCGACCGCGGGGCACCGGCGGCAGCAGGATGCGCTCGGTCCAGCGGGTGATGCGCCCCCGATCGATGCCCTGGGGCAGCGAGAGCTCCGCGTGGAAGCAGTCCGGCTCGGCGTGGTAGAGCAGGAACCAGGTCTTCAGGTGCCCCGGGCCCCCGGGCCGGTCCGCGCCGGTGAGCTGCAGCAGCGAGCCGAACTCGAAGGTCAACTGCCCGTTGGCCACGATGGCCTGCTCGGTGGCGTAGCCCCGCGAGTGCCGGGGGCCGGCGCCCGTCTCGGACTGGCCGGTGCCGGCGTCCCCGGTCGCCAGCACGACGGCGAAGTCGCCGGACGGGTGGATCGTCCGGGCCAGATTGTTCGGGTTGTCGTAGGTCCAGCCGTGCGGAACGAGCTGTTCCCGTAGGGCGCGGGTCGCCCGACCCCACCGCAGCAGGCCCTCCAGGATCGGCGGGTCGAGATCCGAGCAGAGCGCGGACTCGCGGTCGGCCGCCGCCAATGCGGTGGCGACCACCTCGACCGTCAGGTCCAGGCCGGCCAGCCGTTCGGGGCCGGAGAGCACGGTCATGGCCGGCCCCCGTCGTCGTGGGTCATGCCACGATCATGGCAAGGGGGTCCGACACAGGGCCGGCGCTGCCGGCAGGACGCGCGGGGATCGGGCGATCGTCACCCGGTGGCGCCCCCGGCGGCCGGCACAACTGCTCTTTCGTGTACTGCAGACGGTGACACCACTCGGATAGAGTGCGTTCTTTCGTACTCTGCGTGATGGGGGTATCGAATGGGCACGGCAATGGCGCCGCGATCCCGACCGCGGGAATCCGGACCGATCGACCCGGCCTGGCCGTGGGACTGGGAGAACCGGCCGGCCAAGGACGAGTGCGCCCACGAATGGGAGATCGTCGTCATCGGGCGGCTGTTCGACCCGAACGAACGGGTGGCCCGGTGCGCCCGGTGCCACACACCGCGCTGCGGGTACGCCGACGACGCCGACCCCTGCCTGCGACGCCGCCACCACGAGGGCGCGCACGCCCCCTGACCGTCCGGACCTCGCGGGAAATCCGCTTGCCGGGCCGGACGCGGCTCCGGCATTCTGTCCGACCCGGTGCACCCCACCGAGGCTCCCGGAAAAGGTCGCCATGAGCCGGCCGCCCGTCAACTACGGTCCCCAGGACATCGCCCTGGCCAATGAGATCCTCCGCTCCGTCGTCGGATCCGGAGTGCACGGCGTCGCGATCGCCGGCACCGACGACCATGACGAGATGGGGGTGTTCGTCGAGCCGCGCGTCCACGTGTACGGCCTGCGGGAGCCGATCGGCCATCACGTGCGCCGGACCCGGGCGGAGGGGGAGCGCAGCGGTCCGGGTGACACCGACCTGATCGTCTACGGCCTGCGCCGTTACCTCCGGCTGGCGACCAAGGGCAACCCCACTGCGCTGCTACCGCTGTTCGCCCCGCCGTCCGCATTGCTGGTCTGCACCGACCTCGGTCACTCCCTCCGGGCGCTGCGCACCGCGTTCCTGAGCCAGGAGGCGGTGCGCCGGTTCCTGGGCTACATGCGACGTCAGCACGAGAGGATGCTGACCGGCCCGGGCCGCCCGGAGCTGGTCGCGGCGCACGGGTGGGACACCAAGTTCGGTGCGCACGCGGTGCGGCTGGCCCGGCAGGGTCTGCAGATCGCATCGTCCGGGTCGTTGACGCTGCCCCTGCCCGCACCCGATCGCGAGCTGGTGCTCGCGGTCAAGCGCGGTGAGGTCCCGCGCGAGGAGGTGTCGGCGCTGGTCGTGGATCACGGCCGGCGGATCGTCGACCGGTTGGACTCCGGATCCTGCGCCCTCCCGCCGGGCCCGCGGCTGGATCTGATCGAGGCGTGGTCGGTCCGCGCCCACGAGCAGTTCTGGGACTCGGAGCGAGGATGTCCGGCCGGCAGTTCGGATTCGCGGCCGGACGGCTCAGTCGAACGAACCAATGGTGGTGACAGAACGAAGTCGTAGGCGTCAAATCACCCGAATGAGTTCGGCAGACGGGTTACGAGGGTGATGTCACATCGGCTAGAGTCACTATCAGTGATGGCGGCCCGGGGAGCCGGGGGGCGCCGGGCCTTTCATCACCGATGTGCCGCCGCCGCGGCACCCGGGCCGCCGGAGGTGCGCCCGCCGATCCCACGCCGGGATCGGTGCGCACCTCCGGCCCGCCCCGATCCCGGCGCCGTGCGCCAACCCACTCGCTCGATCGGCACCGGTCTTCGATCACGCCCGCACTCGGCGCCGGAGCAGCCAGCCTGGCTCAGCAGCCCGCCGGCCCGGTCGGCGGAGTGAAGGTTCGAGCTCGCTGGGCGGGCGCAGGTCTTCAGTGGGGCCGGCGCCGGAGTCGGACGAGCCGGCCGACTCGAGGAGCCCCGCCGAGTGAAGGTTTGAGCTCGCTGAGCGGGTGCAGGTCTTCGGTCGGGCCGGCGCCGGTGCCGGACGAGCCCGGCTGACCCGAGGAGTCCCGCCGAGTGAAGGGTTGAGCTCGCCGAGCGAGCGCAGGTCTTCGGTCGGGCCGGCGCCGGTGCCGGATGGGCCCGGCCGAGCCGGGCGGTCCGGCTGAGTGAAGGGTTGAGCTCGCTCGGCGGGTGCGGGTCTTCGGTGGGGTCGGCGCCGGTGCCGGATGAGTCCGGCCGAGCCGGGCGGTCTTGCTGAGTGAAGGGTTGAGCTCGTTGAGCGGGTGCGGGTCTTCGGTCGGGCCGGCGCTGGGTGCCGGATGGGCCCGGCCGAGCCGAGGCGGTCTGGCTGAGTGAAGGGTTGAGCTCGCTCAGCGAGCGCGGGCCTTCAGTGGCCAGCGCCGGAGCCGACGAGCCCGCCGAAGGCTCCAGGACATTGCCGCACTGAGCGACCGTGTCGATCTGGCCGATGCGGACCGAGCGCGGCCACCGGACAACGGCGTACCGTCGATCGTCCAGGTCGGATCTCCGGTTCGGACCAGGGTTCCGATCCCGATGTCCGGTTCTCCCTTCGCACGTCCGTCGCACGTTGGGTGGTGCAGAGACGATGCCCGATGCCACGCCACCGCCGGATCATGGACCGGCGGAAGATCAGGCGGCCGGGGCTGCCGCTCGCGGCGAACGGTTCGAGGTGATCCTGGACGATCCCCTCACCGGCCCGACCGAGCCGACCGAGCCGACCGGCCCGACCGGCCCAGGCGTGCGGGCCGCGACCGCGCGGATCGCGCAGGTCAGCGCCCTGGACCTGGACCGTCTGCCGGATCGCGAGCATGTCCGGTTGCTGGTGGACGCCGAGCAGCTCGACCGGCTGCGGGCGGCCGGTTTGCCGGTCCGGGTGCAGCGCTCGGTTCCGATCGCCCCGCTGGACCCGGCCCTGATCGCCGCGGACGAGGACGTCGCCGGCTGGCTCGCCGCCCGGCTGGGTCCGGCGGATCCGCCCGGTGGGGAGGTCTGATGTACCGGACCGTCGACCAACTCGACCGGGTCGTCGAGCGCCTCGTCGCGACGGCCCCGGAGGTCTGCACCCGGCTCCCGCTTCCGGAGACCTCGCGGCAGGGCCGCGCGATCGCCGCCCTGCGCCTGGCCGCGCCGGACGGGCCGCCCGTCGACGAGCGCCCGGGCGTCCTGCTGATCGCCGGCACCCATGCCCGCGAGCTGATGAATCCGGACCTGCTCGTGGAGCTGGCCGTCGACCTGATCGCCGCCCACCGCACCGGGGCCGACCTCGTCCTGGGCGCCCGGACCTGGACCGGGGGCGAGCTGCGAGCCCTGCTCGGCGCCGTGTCGATCCACCTGCTGCCCTGCGTCAACCCGGACGGCCGGACGTACGTGCTGACCGTGGACGACATGTGGCGCAAGAACCGCCGGGACAATCCCGGCACCGCCTGCGACGGGGTCGACCTCAATCGCAACGCCGACATCCTCTGGGGGGTCACCGAGGGCCAGACCTCCTGCACGCCGTGCACCGACATCTATTGCGGTCCGGCCGCATTCAGCGAACCGGAGAACCGCAACGTCCGGCACCTGTTGGACACGGCCCGCATCGACCACTTCGTCGACGTGCACTCGTTCTCCGAACTCGTGATCTACCCGTGGGGTCATGCGCCCAACCAGACCACCGATCCCGCGCAGAACTTCCGCACGCTGCCGACCGGCACCTGCCGGCCGCTCGGCCGTCCGGGGTATGCCGAGTACATCGCGCCGGACGACCTGGCCGAGTTCCGCCGGGTCGCCGGGCGCATCGTCGACGAGATCGCCGCCGTCCGCGGGCGCCGGTACAGCCCGGAGCCCGGGATGACGCTCTACCCGACCACCGGCACGCACAGCGACTACGCCTGGAGCCGGCACCTGAGCGACCCGGCGTTGGCCCGCACCTACGGCTACACGATCGAGACCGGCCCGGCGGGCGACGACGCCCGGGAGGCCTTCCATCCCCGGGACCCCGAACCGATCAAGCGGGAGGTCGAGTCGGGGCTGCTCGGGCTGCTGCAAGTGGCGGCCGGCGGCGCGGGCGCCGACGCCCCGTCTACCGTGACCGGGTGACCGGCCCGCCCGACCCCACCACGACCACCGGCCCCACCCCGGCGGCCGGGGCGGCCCCGCTCGCCGGAGCGCCGGCCGGCACCGAGCCGGCGCCGGCCGACCTGCTGCGGTCGGTCCCGCCGGGCACCCGGGTGGTCGCCCGGCACCGCGTGCCGGGCGGGTTCACCGATGCGCTGGGTTACCTGCGCTCGTGTGACGGCATCCAGTGCGAGATCCAGACCCGGCGTGGCCCGGTCACCGTCGTACTGGCGAATGTGGTGGCCGCCAAGCCGGTTCCCGAGCCACCGCCGCGCCGGCCGCGCTGATCTACGGCCGCGCTGATCTACGGGCCGCTGATCCCTGGGCTGATCCGCTCGCGGCTCAGCCGGTCCACCACGGACGCAGCGGGA
This sequence comes from Nakamurella sp., assembly GCF_048594475.1. NCBI lineage: Bacteria > Bacillati > Actinomycetota > Actinomycetes > Nakamurellales > Nakamurellaceae > Nakamurella > Nakamurella sp. The sequence goes on from NZ_JBMDXT010000284.1 coordinate 7,331, forward strand.
CCGCCGAGTTGCCGTCGTCGTCGGGCTTGACCCCCAACACCTGGAACAGCTGGATCGTGTTGCGCTCGAACCCGAGCCGGCAGGCGGCCATGTACAGGCCCCAGACCTTGGCGGTGCCCTCGCCGACGTCCGCGACGCAGGCCGACCACTGGCGCTCGAGATTGCCGCACCAGTCGCGCAGCGTCATTCCGTAGTGCTCACGCAGGTTC
>NZ_JBMDXT010000285.1:0-1820 GCF_048594475.1 Nakamurella sp.
CGTCCGCTCGCCCGGCCGGGTCAGTCATCGACGGCCCGCAGCGTCGTGGCCGCGCCGACCGCGGCGATCACGGCGGCCGCCTTGTTCCGGCACTCGGCGTCCTCGTTCGCCGGCACCGAATCGGCCACGACGCCGGCGCCGGCCTGCACGTAGGCGACGCCGTCGGCGACCAGGGCGGTCCGGATGGTGATCGCGGTGTCGGCGTCGCCGGCGAAGTCCAGGTAACCGACGACACCGCCGTACACCCCGCGCCGCAACGGCTCCAGCTCGTCGATGATCTGCATGGCCCGCGGCTTGGGCGCGCCGGACAGGGTGCCGGCCGGGAAGCAGGCGGCGAGCGCGTCGTAGGCGGTGCGGTCGGGGGCCAGCTGCCCGGTCACCGTCGAGACGATGTGCATGACGTGGCTGTACCGCTCGATGGTGAAGAAGTCGACCACCTTGACCGACCCCGGGGCGCAGACCCGGCCGAGGTCGTTGCGGCCCAGGTCGACGAGCATCACGTGCTCGCTGCGTTCCTTCTCGTCGGCCAGCAGGTCCTTGGCCAGCAGGACGTCGTCCTCCTCGGTGTGCCCGCGGGGCCGCGTGCCGGCGATCGGATGCATCGTGACCAGGCCCTCCCGGACCGTCACCAGGGCCTCCGGCGACGAGCCGACGACGGCGATCGGGTCGCCGTCGGGGGTGGGCAGGCGGAGCAGGTACATGTACGGGCTCGGGTTGGTGGCCCGCAGCACCCGGTAGATCTCCAGCGGGTCGGCGTCGGTGGGCACGTCGAAGCGCTGCGACAGCACGATCTGGAAGGCGTCACCGGCCCGGATGTGCTCCTTGGCCACCTCGACCTTGGCCCGGTAGTCGGCCGACTCCATCCGCCGGGTGACCTCGGGGGCGCGGGCCGCGAAGTGGGCGGCCGGCAGGGTCCGCGGCCGGGCCAGCGCGGCGCTCATCCCGTGCAGCCGGCGGACCGCGTCGTCGTAGGTCTCGTCGACCCGCTCGTCGGTGCCGTCCCAGTTCACGGCGTTGGCGATGAGCGTGACGGTGCCCTCGTGGTGGTCGAGCGCGGCCAGGTCGGTGGCCAGCAGCATCACCAGCTCGGGGATCAGCGGGTCCGCGGCGGAGCCTGCGGCCGTCTGACCCCCGATGTTCTCCCAGCGCCGCACGACGTCGTAGCCCAGGAACCCGACCAGGCCGCCGGTGAGCGGGGGCAGCCCGGCCAGCGGCTCGGTGTGCAGGAACCGCAGCGACTCGTCGAGCACGCGCAGCGGGTCGCCGCCGCGGGGCAGGCCCGCCGGCACGGTGCCCAGCCAGACGGCCTCGCCGTCCCGTTCGCTCAGGATCGCCGGCGCCTGCACGCCGACGAACGACCAGCGCGACCAGGACCGGCCGTGCTCGGCCGACTCCAGCAGGAACGTGCCCGGCCGGTCGCCGCACAGCGTCAGGTAGAGCCCGACCGGGGTGATCGTGTCGGCGAGCAGCCGCCGGGTCACCGGGATCACCCGGCGGTCCCGGGCCAGTTCGCGGAACTCCGCGCGGGTGGGGCTGATCTCACCGAGGGCGGGGCGCCCCGGCGCGGCCGCCGAGTTCGTCGCGGGGGTCGTGACCGACATGCGGCTCATTCTGCCGGGCCGCCGATCGCCGGCCGACCACCGGAGGACCGGCGCCCGGTGGGCGGGTCGCCGGCCGGCCCGGACCGGATCGGTCGGCAGGGCCGGGGGCCGGGCGCGGGCCCGCCCCTTACGGTGGGGCGGTGACCGACATGCCCGATCCCGGTCCCGGCGGCGGGGCCGTCGCCGCCCCCCTCGCCCCCGCCCCCCCCCCCGCCCCCG
>NZ_JBMDXT010000286.1:0-31595 GCF_048594475.1 Nakamurella sp.
TGACGCGGCCGTCCGGCAGCAGGGAGTCCCAGCGTTCCCAGACGGTGGTCGCCCCCATGGTGACCGGGTACAGCCAGGACGGGGCCCGCGTCCGGGTGAGCAGGCGCGCGGCCGGGTCCAGCTGTCCGGTGGCCAGCAGGGCGTCCAGCAGCAGCGGGGTGCCGATGAAGCCGGTCCCGATGCGGTACCCGTTCTCCCGGACCAGTTCGGCCAGCCGCTCACCCAGCAGGCGGCGCCGGCCGGGCTCCTGCACCAGGTCGAAGCACAGGGCGAGCGCGTAGGCGGTCGGCGCGTCCGAGACCATCCGCCCGCCGGGCGTCACGAACAGGTCGACGAACGCGGCCTGGGCCCGGCCGGCCAGCTCGGCGAACCGCTCCGCATCATCGGCGCGCTCCAGCAGCTCGGCCGTCTGCGCCACGATCCGCAGGCTGCGGACGAGGTAGGCGCACGCGACGATCTCCGGCGCGGTCCGGGCCTGGGTCGGCCGGTCGGGCGGCGCGGTCGGATCGAGATGGTCGCCGATCTGGCCGCCGCGCAGCCACCGGACCTGGCCATCGGTGCGCTCCAGCACCGCCTCCACCCAGGCCCGCATGCTGGCGTACTGCCGGCGCAGGATCCCGACGTCGCCGTACCGCTGGTACAGCGTCCACGGCACGACGGTGGCGGCGTCCCCCCAGCCCGCGATGGGGTCGGGCACCGGCGGCAGGACCGACGGCACCACCAGCGGCGTGATCCCCCCGGCCCGCCGCTGCTCCAGGGCCAGGTCCGCCAGCCAGGAGGCGAGGAAGCCGCGCACGTCGGCCAGGAAGGCGGCCGCCGGCGCGAACAGTTGCAGGTCGCCGGTCCAGCCCAGCCGCTCGTCCCGCTGCGGGCAATCACTGGGCACGGACAGGAAGTTGCCGCGCATGCTCCACACCACGTTGCGGTGCAACCGGTTCAGCAGCTCGTGCGACGACGTCCAGGTGCCGGTCGGGCGCAGGTCGCTGCCGATGACCACGGCGACGACCGCCGCCCCCGGGTCGGCGTCACCGGGCCAGCCGTCGACCTGCACGTACCGGAACCCGTGGAAGGTGAACTCCGGCTCCCAGATCTCGTCACCGGATCCGGCCAGCGTGTAGGAATCGGTGGCCGCGGCCAGCCGCAGCGGGCGCAGCGCCAGTTCGCCGTCTTCGAGCACCTCGGCGTGCCGAAGGGTCACCGTGGTTCCGGCGGGCCCGCGGACGGTCAGCCGCACCCGGCCGGCGATGTTCTGCCCGAAGTCCAGCACCCGGCATCCGGCCGGGGTCCGGAAGGACGCGACCGGCGCCAGCGTCCCGGTGCGCCGCACGGGCGGCGCCTCGACCGGAGCCAGCACCGTCGCGTCGAACGGGCGGACGACCACCGGCCGCAGATCCGGCAGCGCGGTGCCCGGCCGCGACCACCCCGCCACGTCGCGCCGGGCGTCATGGTGCTCACCGGCGTAAATGCCGCTGGCGGTGACCGGGCCGGCGGTCGTGGCCAGCCAGTCGCCGCCGGTCGCGATCTCCTCGGCGCCGTCCGCGAACCGCAGTTCCAGGGCGGCCAGCAGGGCCGGCGGGCCGTCATAGGCGCGGGTGGCCTGCCCCATGAACCCGTACCGCTCGCCGAACCAGCCGGCCGCCACGGTCACCGCCAGCCGGGCCGGTCCGGGTCGCAGCAGGGCGGTCACGTCGTGGGTCTGCACCAGCAGCCGGTCCCGGTAGCTCGTCCAGCCGGGAGCCAGCACCTCGTCACCCACCGGGGTGCCGTTGATCCGTGCCTGGTACGCACCGTGCGCGGTGATCCGGAGCCGGGCGGCGATCAGCCCCTCGCGGATCGTGAGGTCGTGGACGAAGCGCACCGGGGTCGGGCCGGTCGACGACGGGTGGGCGATCAGGGCGGCCCGCCGCGGCACGGCGGCCGCCTCGAGGGTCAGTGGTTCGCTCCAGGCCGAGGTGGCGCCGTCCGCCCCGGTGACGCGGACGTCCACGGTGACCGGCTCCCCCGCGACCAGGGCCGGGAACGGCCAGTCGACCAGGACGGACGCGCGGCCGGGCAGCGGCCGGACGTCGTCGAGATCACCGCGCCGCAGCCGGATCTCGGCGGACGCCTGGGTCCACCCGGGATGCTCGCTCCGGGTCCGCCAGCTCAACCGGGGGGTCGCCGACGGCACGACCGTGACCGGTCCCGGCAGGTACTCGGCGTGCAGGTCGGTCACCTCAGGCACCGGAGTCCACCAGATCGGTCGTCCAGGCGCCCGCCCCCTCGACCCGCCGGCCGGCCGCGGCCGCCGGATCGGCGAACAGGTCGTCGTCGCTGCCCAGGTACTCGAAGGACCGGACGAGCACATGGCCGTCCGCGCAGGTGATCCCGACCATCCGGCCGGTCATTCCACCGGCGACCTCCGTGGACAGGTACCGCCCGTCGACGGCGCCGAGTTCGACGAACCCGCCGTCGCGACGGACCCCGGCGACGACGCGGTCCGGCCCGCGGGAGGTCGAGAACGCATGCCCGGGCGCGGGCATCGCCCGGATCTCCAGGTCGACGGCCAGGGCATCGACGCCGCCGGCGCGGTCCCCGACCGCCGGTTCGACGGCGATCGAGCCCAGGACCGCCCGCGCATCGCCGACGGCCAGCACCGCCCGGACCGTGCCGGCGACGCACTCCAGGGTCAACGCGTGCCGCGGGTCGATCCGGATGGACAGCCCGCCGACGCCCACCACCGTCAGCGCGGCCCGCACCCGGGCCGTCAGGTGCTCCTGGCGGCGGGCCAGGAACACCGGCTCGGCCGCCGCCGGAACCGCCGACACCCGCCACCCGTCCTCCTGCCGGGAGACGAACTCGGTGGGGAACCGTCCGCACCCCACCCACGCGTCCGGCAGGACGGGCGCCGACAGGTCCTCCGGCACCGGGCCCGCGCTGCCCGGCGGCGGCTCGATCGGCGCGCCGAGCACCGGCCAGCCGTCCACCCATTCGATCCGGACGGCGAACGTCTCGCGGCCCAGGACGTGCCATTCCGGGCTGGAACCGCGGGGCCGCACCCCGTGGAACACCATTGCCCAGCTGCCGTCGGCCACCTGGACCAGATCGGCGTGTCCGGTGTTCTGGACCGGCAGATCGGTGCTGCGGTGGGTCAACAGCGGGTTGTGCGGGCAGCTCTCGAAGGGACCCTGCGGGGAACGGCTGCGCGCCACGGTGACCGCGTGCCCGCGCTCGGTGCCGCCCTCGGCGATCAGCAGGTACCAGTGGTCGCCGACGCGGTACAGGTGCGGGCCCTCGGGAAACTTGCCCCCCGTGCCCGCCCAGATGCGGCGGCGCGGCGTGCGGACCGCGCCGGTCCACGGATCGATCTCGGACTGGACGATCCCCTCGGAGCCCTGCGGTCCGAAGCCTGCGTAGCTCATCAGGCATCGGCCGTCGTCGTCCCAGACCAGATCGGGATCGATGCCGACGGCCTCGGGGATGCGGACCGGATCCGACCACGGGCCGGCCGGGTCGGTGGCGTGCACGAGGACCTGGCCGCCCTTGTCCCACCAGTTGGTGGTGATCATCCAGAAGCGTCCATCGTGGTGGCGCAGGGTGGGCGCGAAGATGCCCTCGGCGGCCGTCGCCCCGGCCACGTCGAGCTGCCCGGGTCGGTCCAGCGCATGGCCGATCGGCCGCCAGGTCCGCAGGTCGGTCGAGGCGAAAAGCGGTACCCCGGGGGCATACTCGAAGCTGGAGACGGCCAGGTAGTACGTGTCGCCGACCCGGCAGATGCTGGGGTCGGGATGGAAACCCGGAATGACCGGCCGGGTCGCCGCGGTGGTGTGCGCGGCCACCGGGATCACGGAGGGAGCGGCGCCGGTCACGGCGTCTCCCGAACCAGGGTCATCACATCGTGCATGAGCCCGGGCACGTCTCCGCGGACCCCGTCCTGCAGCCAGCGGCCGAGTTGCAGCGAGGCCTCCACCACCGCGGACGCCCGCGGGATCCGCCGGGCGGCGAACGCCGTCCACAGCCGGTCGTCCAACGCGTCCGCGGCCAGCAGCAGTTCGGTCAGCACCAGCGCGTCCTCCAGGGCCTGGGCGCCACCCTGGGCCAGGGTCGGCGGGCAGACGTGCGCCGCATCGCCGATCACGACCACCCGGCCCCGGTTCCACGGTGCCGGCAGCACATGCGTCTCGAACCAGGTGTAGTTGACGGACTCGGCATTCTCCAGCGATCCGCGGATCTCGTCCCACGGACCGTGGTAGGCCGCGGCCAGGTCACGCATGATCGCCCGCCCCTCCTGCGGACCGAGGCCGGAGCGGTCCTGGGCCTTCTCCACGATGTAGGCGTACAGGGTGTCCGGGCCGGTCGGGCAGTAGCCGGCGATGTAGCTCGGGCCGCCGTAGAACAGATCGGTCCGGGTCACCGACTCCGGGCGCGGCACGAACGCCCGCCAGATGCCCATGCCCGTCGGCGTCGTGTCCACCTGGATGCCGACGGCCTGCCGGGTCCACGACCGGACCCCGTCCGCGCCGATCACCAGGTCGTAGCGGCGGCGGCTACCGTCGGACAGCTCGACCTCGACGCCCTCGGCGTCCTGGTTCAGGGTCCGGGGGGTCACGCCGAAACGGCAGCCGGCCCCGACCTCGACGGCGCGGTCCACCAGGATCCGGGCCAGCTCGGGCCGGTACATGCCCGCGGTCGCCGGCAGGTCGTCACCGCCGGACCGGATCTCGGTCATCTCGGCGACCAGCGTGCCGGACGGGTCCGGCGCCCGCAGGCCGAGCGAGTCGTAGGCGTACCCGTGTTCCTTCACCTCTTCCCAGACCCCGAGCTCGCGCAACGCGCGCAGCGCATTGCCCTGAAGGGTGATGCCGGACCCCAGGGCCGACACATCGGCCTGCCGGTCCACCAGGTCCACCCGGACGCCGGCCCGGGCCAGTTGGATCGCGCAGGCGGTGCCGGCCAGGCCGGCCCCGATCACCAGGACATCTCGGACTGCGGTCACAGGTACTCCGTTCAACGATGAGGTCGGAACCGGGCGGGCCGCCGCGCGGACGCAACGCAGACGAACCGTGGACGCCCCGGCGGCGAGAGACAGGAAGGGCCACGTGGTCGCGGCGGCCGGGGCAGGACCTCGGGGGCGCCGGGCCGGGATGTGGGCCCGTTGAGGATGCCCGCCGACGGGTCCGAGCCGGAAGAGCCGATCGATGATGCCGATCATCAGCGTCATCGATGGTCACAACCGGTCGATCCCGTCTACAGTGATGAGCACTGTGACCGCCCTCACTCCGCCGACCATGATCCAGACGCTCGCCCGCGTCGACCTCAATCTTTTGGTGGCGCTGGACGTACTGCTGCGGGAGCGCTCGGTCACCCGGGCTGCCGACCGGCTCAACCTCTCGCAGCCGGCGCTGTCCGCCTCGTTGGCCAAGCTGCGGCGCCTGTTCGGGGACGAACTGTTGACCCGGGTCGGCAACCGGTACGAGCTGACGCCGCTGGCCGCGGTTCTGCTGGACCGGACCGCGGCGGCCCTCGCAGCCGCGGCGACCGTCTTCGCCGCCCCGACCGCGTTCGATCCGGCCACTGCCACCCGCGAGTTCGAGCTGTACGTCTCGGACTACGCGGCCTCCGTGCTCGCGGCTCCGCTGGTCCGGCTCGCCCGCGCCGAGGCCCCCGGGGTCGGGCTGCGCATCCAGCCACTCAACGCCACCGCGGTGGACGATGCCCCGTCGTTCCTGCGGGATCACGACGGGCTGGTGCTGCCGCACGGGTTCATCGAGGACGCCCGCCACGTCGACCTGTTCAGCGATCGCTTCGTGCTGCTGGTCTCCGCCGACAACAGCGCCGTCGGCGACGCGATCACCGTCGACGACCTGCGGACGATGCCGATGGTCGTGGCCTACAGCACCCGCACCGGGGTCAACACCGCCGTGCACCAGCTGCGGCTGGCCGGTGTCGAGCCCCGGACCGAGACGGTCACCGAGAGCTTCCTGATCGTCCCCTTTCTCATCGCCGGGACCGACCGCATCGGGCTGGTCCCGGCCCTGCTGGCCCGGCGGCTCAGCGCGCTGGACGAGGTCCGGGCGATCCCGTGCCCGTTCCCGGTCAACGACCTGGTCGAATCGCTGTGGTGGCACCGCCGGCACGAGGACGATCCCGGCCATCGCTGGTTCCGATCGCTGCTCATCCGCGCGTCCGCCACCGTCGGCGCCCCCGTCCCGCCGCCGGCGCCCCCATCACCGTCATCGATGCCGCCCATCACCGACCCGGACTTCCGCAAGTGATCGCCATGACGCAGAGTTGACGTTGCCGGCGGCGCCGAGAATGACGCGCCCCTGGCCTCGCGAGCGTTGGCGTAGTACCTTATGTGCTTGAAGCACATAAGGTGCGAGCGACGACGCCGGGAGATCCGATCATGAGCACCCCCACGTCCCCCCAGGACACCTTCGTGCACGGTCGGTTGATCAACCTGGTCCGAACCGGGCAGGCGGTGACGCGCCCCCTCCTGGAGCAGGAAACCGGGCTCGGCCGCAAACTCGTCGCCCAACGGGTCCAGCAGTCGATCGATGTCGGACTGCTCGAGGACGGGGACCTCGCCCCCTCCGAGGGCGGCCGCCCGTCCCGCCGGCTGCGCTTCCGGTCCGAGGCCGGCCACATCTTCGCCGGCCTGATCGGCGCCGCCGAGATCACCGCCGCCGTCCTGCTGCTGGACGGCACGCTGATCGCCTCGAGTCACGAGGAGTGGGCGGCCGCGGACGGACCCGAACCGACCCTGGCGGTCCTGGACGGCATGTTCGACAAGCTCGCCCGGAAGACCCGCACCGAGCCGTGGGCGATCGGCATCGGGGTGGCCGGGCCGGTCGACTTCACCACCGGCCGGCTGGTGGACCCCCCGATCATGCCCGGCTGGGACGGCTACAGCGTGCGGTCCTGGTTCCGCGACCGCTACGACGCCCCGGTCTGGGTGGACAACGACGTGAACCTGATGGCGCTCGGCGAGTGGCACCGGGGCTCGCCGAACGACGGCCGAGACCTGCTCTACATCCTGCTCGACACCGGCATCGGCGCCGGCCTGGTGGCCGGTGGACGGGTCTTCCGGGGCGATACCGGCGCGGCCGGCGACATCGGCCACGTGCACGTCACCGACGATCCGGCCAGCGTGTGCCGGTGCGGCCAGCTCGGCTGCCTGGAGGCCGTCGCCGGCGGCTGGGGCCTGGTCCGCGAGTTGACCCCACGCGCGAGCGAAAGTCCCTTGCTCTCCGCGCGTCTGGCCGCGCGCGGGACGCTCACCCCGGAGGACATCGGGCGCGCCGCGGCGGCCGGGGACCCGCTGGCCGGCCCCGCGGTCCTGCGGTCGTCACGGGTGGTCGGGGAGACCGTCGCCAACCTCGTCAACTTCGCCAACCCGGGGGTGGTGGTCTTCGGCGGAGGGGCCCTGCGGGCCGGCGACGCGGCCTTCGAGATGTTCGAGGCGACCATCCGGCGGCGGGTCACCCGGCTGGCCGGGCGGCAGCTGTCCGTGCGACGGGCCTCCCTGGACTTCCGGGAGGGCGTCGTCGGGGCCGGCCTGCTGGCGATCGAGAACCTGTTCCGGCCGGACTCGATCGGGCTGTGGATCGAGCACGGCACCCCGATCGGCCGGGCCTCCTACCTCCAGCGCGCGGCGGCCGGCTGACCGGTGTCCCGGGCCGAGACCGGGACACCGTGGGCGCCCGTCCGCCGATGTCGTTCCGACAAACTCTTGACATATGTTCCGAAGGAACTAAAGTAGGAGAGGCAAGGGCGCACGGCGCCCCCGCATCCGACATCGTCCGGCGAGACGCCGCTGTCCGGCCCTCTCCGGGAGCCCACCCCGTCGTCGCGGCGTCGCCGCCCGGTCGATCCGCATCCCCGGGTGTTCCGCCGAAGAGCAAGCACTGGAGCTGACCTCACATGCGAAAAACCATCCTCACGGCGGTCGCCGTGGTCGTGGCCCTGTTCACGCTGGCCGCGTGCGGCGGCGGTTCCTCCGGCGGTGCGTCGAGCGGAGGCTCCGGTGGGAGCGCCGGCACGCTGACCATCGCCGCGGTCACCCCGCCCAAGTCGTTCGCGGTCGGGGAGATGGCCACCAGCGGTCCCGAGAGCACCTACTACCAGGCGGTCTACGACACGCTGTTCGGCCTGGACGCCGACGGCAAGCCGGTCGCCAACCTGGTCACCGCATGGAGCTACGACCCCACCGGGACCACCCTGTCCCTGACGCTGCGCAGCGATGTGACCTTCACCGACGGGACCGCCTTCGACGCTGCCGCGGTCAAGGCGAACCTGGAGAAGGCCAAGCAGGGCACCGGTGAGGCCGGCTCCGCGCTCCGGTCGGTCCAGAGCGTCACCGTGGTCGATTCGACGCACGCGGACGTCGTGCTGGGCCAGGCCGATCCCGGGCTGATCGACAGCCTGGCCCGGAGCTCGGGCTACATGGCCAGCCCGGCCACGCTGAACAACGCCGACGCCGCGACCAACCCGGTGGGCTCCGGCCCGTACACCCTGGACCAGAGCAAGAGCACCGCGGGCAGCACCTACGCCTTCGCCCGCAACGCGAACTACTGGAACAAGGCCGCCTACCCGTACGACAGCGTCGAAGTCCGCTACCTGGACGACACCACCGCCATCATCAACGGCCTGCGATCGGGCCAGATCCAGGCCACTGCCGGCGCCTCCACCGACCTCGTCTCCGGCGCCAAGCAGGCCGACCTGACCGTCACCACGTATTACAACGGCGGCGTCGAGGGTGTCTGGCTGTGGGACCGTGGCGGGGCGAACACCCCGGCCCTGGCCGACGAGCGGGTCCGGCAGGCCATCAACTACGCCTTCGACCGCACGACGATCGTGGACAAGATCAAGGGCGGCATGGGCACCCCGACCGTGCAGATCTTCGGGCCGAGCAGCGACGCCTACGTGGCCTCGCTGGAGGACAGCTACCCCTACGACGTGGCCAAGGCCAGGTCGCTGATGGCGGAAGCCGGCTACGCCGACGGCTTCTCGATGACGCTGCCCGACTTCTCGCCGGTCTATCCGGACGAGCAGGCCGCCATGACCGAGGCGCTGCAGGCGCTCAACATCTCCATCACCTACCAGCCCATCACCGGTGACCAGGTGGTCGGCAGCATCATGGGCGGGCAGTGGCCGATCAACTTCTTCTCGCTGACCTCGGCCTCCCCGTGGGAGCTGTCCCAGCTGACCCTGACCCCGCAGTCGCCGTTCAACCCGTTCCACACCGACGACGCGACCGTCAACGGCCTGCTGGACAAGGCGCGGACGCAGACCGGTGACGAGCAGGGCAAGACCATGCAGGAGCTGAACGCCTACCTGGTCGACCACGCCTGGTTCGCCCCCTGGTACTCGCAGGAGGGCGCGTTCATCACCACCAAGAACGTGGCCGTCACGCCCGTTCAGGGAGTCAACGTCCCGCCGCTGGCCAACCTGGCCCCGGCCGCCGGCTGATCGCGCCGGTTCGCCCGGTGCCCAGCGCACCGGGCGGCCCGGCCCCAGACCCCGAAGGAGCCCACGATGGCCTTTTTCGTCCTGCGCCGGCTGGTGACCGGTTTCGTCATGCTGTTCGTGATCGCCACCCTGACGTTCTTCCTGACCAGCCTGACCGGCTCGGATCCCGCCCGGCGGTTGGCCGGCAACCAGGCGAGCCTGGACCAGGTGGCGGCCAAGCGGGCCCAGCTCGGGCTCGATCAGCCGGTCCTGGAACGGTACTTCGCCTGGCTGGGCGGTGCGGTGCGCGGCGACCTGGGCTCCTCCTGGACCAACAACCAGCCGGTCACCAGGCTGGTCGCACAGTCACTGCCGGTGACGCTGTCCATCGTGCTGGCCGCGCTGGTGCTGACCGCCGCCGTCAGCATCGCACTCGGTGTGCTCGCCGCGGTCCGCGGCGGCTGGCTCGACCGCTTCCTGCAGGTCGTGTCGATCCTGGCTTTCTCCGTGCCGAACTTCCTGGTCGGCCTGGTCCTGGCCCTGATCTTCGCGGTCGGCCTCGGCATCTTCCCGGCGCTGGGCTACACGCCGTTCGGCGACAGCCCGACCGGGTGGGTCATGTCGATCACCCTCCCGGCCGTGGCCCTGGCCATCGGCGCGATCGCCACCGTGGCCACCCAGACGCGCGGCTCGATGATCGACGTGCTGTCCCAGGACTACGTCCGCACCCTGCGCAGCCGCGGGCTGCCGACCCGCAGCGTCCTGCTCAAGCACGGCCTGCGCAATGCCGCCCCGGCCTCGCTGACCGTGCTGTCGCTGCAGTTCGTGGCCATGATCAGCGGTGCCGTGGTCATCGAGAAAGTTTTCGGACTCAACGGTATCGGCGAGCGGGCCACCTCGGCCGCGAACGCCGGTGACGTGCCGCTGGTGCTGGGCATCGTCATCGTGACCGTCGTGCTGGTCATCGTCGCCAATCTGCTGGTCGACCTACTGCTCGGCTGGCTCAACCCCAAGGTGCGTGTGTCGTGACCGTCTCCGAAGGCGGGTTGGCCCCCAAACTGGTCGAACCCACGCTCACCGCGGTCGCCCAGGCGCCGCGCCCGGGCTTCGTCCGCCGGCTGCTGCGCGACCCGCTCGCGGTCCTGTCGTTCGCGTGGCTCACCCTGGTCTTCCTGGCCAGCATCCTGGCGCCGGTGCTCACCGGCTACGACCCGCTGACCTCCCGGATCGCCGACGCGCTCGCCCCGATGGGCGGGGACCATCTGCTCGGTTCGGACGGGGTCGGCCGGGACGTGTGGGCGCAGCTGCTCTACGGCGGGCGCACCAGCCTGATCGGGTCGCTGATCGTGGTCGTGGTCGCCCTGCTGCTCGGCCTGCCCGCCGGGGTGCTGGCCGGCTACTACCGGGGCTGGTTCGACGGCGTGGCCAACTGGATCTGCAGCCTGATCATGGCCCTGCCGGCGATCATCGTGCTGCTCGTCGTGCTGGCCGAGGTCGGCCGCAACACCTTCCTGGCCATGGCGGTCTTCGGGGTCATCATCGCGCCCGGCATCTTCCGGCTCATCCGCTCGTCCGTCATCAACGTCCGCGAGGAGCTGTACGTCGACGCGGCGCGGGTGTCCGGGCTCAGCGACGGGCGCATCATGCGCCGGCACATCCTGCCGGTCGTCGTGGCGCCGACCATCATCCAGGTCTCGCAACTGCTGGGCATCGCCATCGTGATCCAGGCCGGCCTGGAGTTCCTGGGGCTGGGGTCGGCGAACCAGGCCAGCTGGGGCGGGATGCTGTCGGACGCGTTCCAGAACATCTACACGGCGCCGCAACTGCTGCTCTGGCCGGGGCTGGTCATCGTCCTGACGGTCACCGCGTTCTGCCTGATCGGCAACGGCCTGCGGGATGCGCTCGGCGTCGGCAGCGCCGGCCCCCGGGCCCGCCCGAAGAAGGCGGCCGGGCTGCGCGAGCCGGTGATCGCGGCCGCCGGCCAGGTGCACGACCTGGACGCGGACGCGCTGCTGGTCATCGACGACCTCCGGGTCGCCTACCCACGGCCCGACGGTCACGACGCCGAGGTCGTCAAGGGGGTCACGCTGACCCTGCACAAGGGTGAGATCCTCGGCCTGGTCGGCGAATCGGGCTCCGGCAAGTCCCAGACCGCGTTCTCCGTCCTCGGCCTGCTGCCGGCCCAGGCCCACGTCGCGGCCGCCCGCCTCACCTTCGCCGGGCAGGATCTGCGGGGTCTGTCGGCCAAGCAGATGAACGACCTGCGCGGCCGGCGGATCGGGTACATCCCGCAGGAACCGATGTCGAATCTGGACCCGTCGTTCACGATCGGCAGCCAACTGGTCGAGCCGATGCGCCACCACCTCAAGCTGTCCGCGACCGACGCCCGGCAACAGGCCATCGGTCTGCTCGCCCGGGTCGGCATCAAGGAGCCGGAGCGCGTGTTCCGCGCGTACCCGCACGAGATCTCCGGCGGCATGGCCCAGCGGGTCCTCATCGCCGGCGCGGTGTCCTGCAACCCCGAACTGCTCATCGCCGACGAGCCCACCACCGCGCTGGACGTCACCGTGCAGGCCGAGGTGCTCGACCTGATCCGCGAGCTGCAGGCCGAACGCGAGATGGGCGTCCTGATCGTCACCCACAACTTCGGCGTGGTGGCCGATCTGTGCGACACGGTGGCCGTCATGCGCTCCGGTCTGGTCGTCGAGACCGCCCCGGCCGTCGATCTCTTCGCCCGGCCGGCGCACGAGCACACGCGGATGCTGCTCGACTCCACCCTGGAGGAGACCGCCCCGCGGGCCGACCCGCCGCCGACCCCGGAACCGGCCGGCCCGGCCGGCCCGACCAAGTCCGTCCAGAAGCAGGGAGCAGTCGGATGAACGGCCCGCTGGTGCAGATCGACCAGGTCGTCGTCGAGTACCCCGGCAAGGGCTGGCGCACGCCACCGTTCCGAGCCCTCAAGGGTGTGTCGCTGGCCATCGAGGCCGGGCAGACGATGGGTCTGGTCGGCGAATCCGGCTCCGGAAAGACCACTCTCGGCCGGGCGATCCTCGGGCTGGCCCCGGTGACGGGGGGTGCGATCCGGTTCGACGGGCGGGACATCTCCGGCCTGGGCAAGCGGGGGCGCCGAGCCCTGAGCCGCGACATCCAGGTGGTCTTCCAGGACCCCTACACCTCGTTGAACCCGGCCATGACGGTCAACGACATCCTCACCGAACCGCTGCTGGCGACCGGCACCGCCCGGGCCGACGCCGACCGGCGCGTCCGCGCCCTGCTGGACGAGGTGCACCTGCCCGCGGATGCCGGCAGCCGGTTGCCGCGCGAGTTCTCCGGCGGCCAGCGGCAGCGCATCGCGATCGCGCGGGCGCTGTCGCGCGACCCGAAGCTGATCGTCTGCGACGAACCGGTGAGCGCGCTGGACCTGTCGACCCAGGCCCGGGTGCTCGACCTGTTCGCCGAGATCCAGCAACGCACCGGCGTGGCCTACCTCTTCGTCACCCACGACCTGTCCGTCGTGCGCCACATCAGCCACCGGGTCGCGGTGATGTACCACGGCGAGATCGTCGAGGAGGGTGAAGCCGACACCATGACCACCACGCCCAGTTCGTACTACACCCAGCGGTTGCTGCTGGCCGCGCCGGTCGCCGATCCGGCGCGGCAGGCCCGGCGACGCCGGGAGCGCCAGGCGCTGGACGCCGCGCACGCCGCCTGACCGCGCACCACCTCCGCGACCGGCCCCCGGGGCCGGCCGCTGCTCGACCACGCCCGGAAGACGAGACCACAGAACATGTCAGAAAGGACAGCCATGTCCGAGCCGATCCGTGCCGGCATCGTCGGCACCGGCTTCATGGGCACCGTGCACGCCCGGTCGGTCGCCCGGGCCGGCGGGGTGGTGAGCCGCGTCGTCGGCTCCACGCCCGACTCGTCGCGAGCCGCCGCCGGCCGCCTGCGAGTGCCGGTCACCGCCGACCTGTCGACGCTGCTGGCCGCCGACGACGTCGACGTCGTGCACGTGTGCACCCCCAACGCGACCCACGCGCCGATCGTCCGGGCGGCCATCGCCGCCGGGAAGCACGTCGTCTGCGAGAAGCCGCTGGCCGTCGACCCGGACGAGGCCCGCGACCTGGCCGAGGCGGCGGCCGCCGCCGGCGTCGTCGCCACCGTGCCGTTCGTCTACCGCTTCTACCCGACCGTCCGCGAGGGCCGAGCGCGCGTCGCCGACGGCCGCGCCGGCGCGGTCCGGCTGCTGCACGGCTCGTACCTGCAGGACTGGCTGGCCGACGAGACCGACGACGACTGGCGGGTCCGCGCGGACGTCGGTGGCCCGTCCCGCACGTTCGCCGACATCGGCGTGCACTGGTGCGATCTGGCCGAGTTCGTGACGGGTCACCGGATCGTCGCGCTGTGCGCGCGCACGGTCGTCACGGTGCCCGAGCGCGGCGGCCGGACGGTCGACACCGAGGACGCGGCCGTGCTGATGTTCGCCACCGACCGCGGGGCGACGGGCAGCCTGACGGTCAGCCAGGTCAGCCCCGGCCGGAAGAACCGACTGCTGCTGGAGGTGGACGGCGCGACCGAGAGCCTGGTCTTCGACCAGGAGAACCCCGAATCCCTGTGGATCGGCGGCCGCGCGGCTACCCAGATCCTGCTGCGCGGCAGCGAATCCGCCGCGGCGGCCGGCTATTCCGCCCTCCCGGCGGGCCATCCGCAGGGGTACGCGGACTGCTTCGCCGCCTTCGTGGCGGACACCTACACCGCCGTCGGCGGGTCGGCCCCGGACGGGTTGCCGACCTTCGCCGACGGCCTGCGGGCCGCCCGGCTGACCCGGGCGGTCCTGGATTCGTCGGACAAGAGCAGCTGGGTGGAGGTGTCGTCGTGAAGCTGGGTTTCCTGACCGCGTGCATGCCCGAGCGCACGCTGGACCGGATCGTTCCGTGGGCGGCCGATCAGGGGTTCGAGGCCCTGGAGGTGGCGGCCTGGCCGGCGCTGGGCCAGCGCCCGTTCACCGCCTCCCACCTACCGATTCCCGGGCCGGACGGCGACACCCGGTTGGGCGGTGCCGACGTCGAGCGGATCACCGGCCTGTTCCGGGACCACGGGCTGTCCATCTCCTCGCTCGCCTTCTACGACAACAACCTGCACCCCGACCCGGTCGAGCGGGCCGCAGTGCACGACCACCTGCACGCGGTGATCGACGCTGCCGCCGCGCTCGGCTGCCCCACCGTCGGGACGTTCGTGGGCCGCCATCCGGGCCGCACGGTCGCCGAGAACCTGGCGGATGCCGCCGAGGTCTTCGCGCCGCTGGTCGACCACGCCGGCCGGGCCGGCGTGAAGATCGTCATCGAGAACTGCGTGATGGAGGGCTGGCACCCGGACGGCTACCCGGGCAACCTGGCCTACAGCCCCGAACTGTGGGAGTGGATGTTCGACCTGGGCCTGTACCTGAACTTCGATCCCTCCCACCTGATCTGGATGGGCATCGATCCGGTCACCGCGCTGCGGCCGTACGTCGACCGCATCCCGCACGCCCAGGCCAAGGACATCCAGATCCGGCCCGGCGCCCGGGACCGGTTCGGCTGGCCGGGCCGGGCCGTGCACCGGCCCGATCCGTGGGACGTGGGCTGGTGGCGGTACCGGGTTCCCGGCCGGGGCCAGGTCGACTGGGCGGCGGTGGTCGACACCCTGTACGAGGGCGGCTTCGACGGGGTGCTGTCCGTCGAGCACGAGGACCCGGTCTGGGGTGGCACGCCCGATCGCGTCGAGACCGGTCTGCGCATCGCGCATTCCACGCTCCGCCCGCTGCTCGTCGCCTGATTCCCGCTCCCCTTCGTCGAGAAAGTCCGATCACCGTGACCCGAGAGTTCCCCACCCGCGTCGACGTCGTCATCGTCGGCAGCGGACCGTGCGGCGCCGCGTACGCCCGCATCCTGTCCGAGCAGGCGCCCGACGCCACCATCGCCCTGTTCGAGGTCGGCCCGCTGCTGGCCGATCCGCCCGGCCTGCACGTCAAGAACATCGCCGACCCCGCGGTCCGGGCAGCGGCCCAGCGGGCCTCACAGGGCCCCGCGCCGCGCGACCAGGACTCCGACACCATGTCCGGCTACGCCGATCCCGACGATCGGCTGGTCCGCCCGGGCACGTTCCTGCTCCCCGACGGTTACCGGCAGCCGGGCGAGGACGGGCTGCCCGGCGCGGCCATGTCCAGCAACGTCGGGGGCATGGGCGCGCACTGGACCGGCGCCTGCCCACGGCCCGGCGGGGCCGAGCGGCCGGACTTCGTGCCCGGGCTGGAGGAGTTGCTGAGCGAGGGCGAGCGGCTGCTCGGCGTGGACGCCCACGCCTTCGACGACGCCCCGTTCGCCGACGACGTGCGCAAGCGGCTCGGCGCGGCCCTTGACCCCGGACGGGCCGACGACCGGCAGGTCGCCCCGATGCCGCTGGCCGTGGCCAGGCAGGCGGACGGGCGCATCACCTGGTCCGGCTCGGACGTCGTTTTCGGCGAGACCACCCGCAGCAATTCGCATTTCACCCTGGTGCCGGAGGCGCTGGTCACCTCGGTGGTGATCGCCGGCGGCCGGGCGGCCGGCGTCCGGGTCCGCGATCAGCGGGATGGCGTCGAGCACGAGGTCGCCGCGCGGCACGTCGTGGTCGCGGCCGACAGCCTGCGCACCCCGCAGCTGCTCTGGGCGTCCGGCGTCCGCCCCGCGGCGCTGGGCCGGTACCTCAACGACCAGCCGCAGATCGTGTTCGCCGTCCGGCTGCGCGATGTCGACGCCCGAGCCGGCGTCGAGACCGGGACCGGGCAGACCGGCATCGTCGCCCAGAGCGGGGTCAGCTGGGTGCCCTACACCGACGACGCACCGTTCCACGGCCAGGTCATGCAGCTGGACGCCTCGCCGGTGCCCCTGGCCGCGGACGACGTACCCGCTCCGGGCACGATCGTCGGGCTGGGGTGGTTCTGCGCCAAGGACATCCAGGCGACCGACCACCTGGAGTTCGACGACCATGCGCTCGACGGCTACGGGCTGCCGGCCATCCGCATCCACTACCGCCTCACCGAACGGGACCACGCATCGATCGCGGCGGCGCACGACGCCATCCGGGCCGCCGCCGACGCGCTGGGCGAGCCGCTGGACCGGGACCCGCTCGACCTGGCCCCGGGGGCGTCGCTGCATTACCAGGGGACCGTCCGGATGGGGTCGGTCGACGACGGCACCAGCGTCTGCGATCCGAGTTCGCAGGTGTGGGGCGTGCCCGGCCTGTTCGTCGCCGGCAACGGCGTCATCCCCACCGCGATCGCCTGCAACCCCACCCTGACCTCGGTCGCGCTGGCCGTGGCCGGTGCCCGGGCGATCGCGGCCGACCTCACCTCCACCGGTACCGCAAGCAGCACCGCGGCCGGCACTTCGATCAGCAGGGAGAACTGACATGCTCGACCGGGACATCATCCAGAGCCGCGGTTTCACCAACGTCGTCGAGGACGGCCGGGTCACCGGCTTCGCCTTCCGGCTGCGGAATCCGAACTACCGGGGCACGTCGGCCAGCCTGCTCGACGGCATCGACGTCATCGTGGACGGCGAGAAGGTGCCCGACCACGTTCCGCTCTGGACGGTGCAGGGCCGCACGCTCACTCTCGACGAGCTGCGGGCCTCCACCGACCTGCGCTGGCAGCTGGACGAGACGGTGACCATCACCGTCCCCGCCCCGGGCGGCCTGACCGCCGGCGTGCACGACGTCGAGGTCGTCGTGTACCTGCGCCGGCCCTACTTCCCGCCGGCGGTCTCCCGGTCCGCGTTCGACGCCCGGGCCACGCGGGTCATCGTGCCGCCGGGCGTGGACGGGCCGCTGCGCTTCGGCGTCTCCACCTACAGCTACTCGGCCGACCTGTACACGTCGATGACGCTGGAGGACGTCTTCGCCGACATCGCCGACATGGGCGCGACGGGGATCGAGATCCTCGGCGAGGGAAACGTTCCCGGCTATCCCACGCCGCCGACCGAGTGGATCGACCGGTGGTTCGCGCTGGTCGCGCAGTACGGGTTGACCCCGACGAACTTCGGCAGCTGGGTCGACACCGCCATGTGGGCGGACCGGGACCTGACCGCCCAGGAGGGCGCCGCCCAGGTCGCGCAGGATCTGCGCCTGGCCCACCGGCTCGGGTTCACCTCGATCCGGCCCAAGTTCGGGGTGACCTCCTTCGACCTGGACCCGCACCCGATCTGGCGCGAGACCGTGCTGCGGTCGCTGGATCTGGCCACCGAGCTGGGGGTGGTGATCTGCCCGGAGATCCACAGCCCGACGCCGATCAAGCATCCGGTCACCCAGGGCTACCTGGACCTGATCGAGGAGACCGGCAGCCCGTCCTTCAAGCTGCTGATCGACACGGGCATTTTCCAGACGGCTCCGGTCGACGACGGCCACGAGGGCGTGTCCACCGAGGACGGCAAGCGCCCGGCCTTCCTGGAGCCGCTGGCGGTGCCGGTCGCCGATCTGGCGGAGATCCTGCCGCACGTGCACCTGATCCAGACCAAGTTCTTCGAGATCGACGACCAGCTCAACGATCTGCACGTGCCGTGGGCGCCGATCGTCTCGACGCTCCGCGACGCCGGGTGGTCCGGCTGGCTCTCCAGTGAGTACGAGGGCCGGCGGGAGGCCTACCGCGGGCGCGACCAGGTCCGTCGCCAGCTCGCTCTGCTGCGCACCCTGCTGACCTGAGACGCCGGGCCACCCTACCTGCAGTTCGAAGCGACGCACGGCGCCCCGAACGACTCGACGAGGAGACCGCCTTGACCGTTCATCCGACCACCCCACCGATCGTGGTGCTCGGCGCCGGCCCGGCCGGCATGGCCTGCGCGCTGTCCCTGCACACGGCCGGGCATCCGGTGACGCTGCTGGAGCGGTACCGCGAAGCCCGGCCGGCCGGAAACATCCTCAACCTCTGGCCGCCGGCCCTGAAGGCCCTGCAGGCGATGGGCGTGGACATCACCGATCTGGGCGCACCCAACCACACGACCTTCCGCAACGCCAAGAACCGGGTCCGCGCCGACGTCCGGATCCCGCCCCACGTCACGGAGCAGTTCGGCGGTGGGTTCATCGGGCTGCTGCGTCCGGACCTCTACCGCCGGATGCTCGGATCCCTGCCCGACGGCATGCTCCGGACGAGCCAGGAAGTCACCGCCATCGCTGACCGCGGCGACGACGTGGTCCTCACCCTCGCCTCCGGCGAACGGATCTCCACCCCGGTCCTCATCGGCGCCGACGGCATCGATTCCGGCGTGCGCACCCACCTGTGGGGAGATTCGCCCAAGCGGGAGCATCGACTGCACGTCATCGGCGGGTACACCTTCGAGCCGGTGGCCCAGGCTCAGTGGGGCGAACTGCCGTTGATCCACACCGGCACCGTGCAGGGCACGTACTCGTCGATCCGCAGCGACGACCGGATCGGCTACCAATGGTGGGTCCTGGAGGCCTGGGACCCCCGGACCCCGGCGCCGGCCGACCTGCTCGCCCACGCCACGAAGCTCGCCGCCCCTTTCCCGGGCGCGCTGCCCGCCCTCGTCGCCGCCACGTCACCCGAGAACCTGCAACGCTGGCCGATCCGCGACCGAAAGCCGCTCAAGCAGTGGTCCAAGGGCCGGATCACCCTGGCCGGGGATGCCGCCCACCCCACGTCGCCCTACGCGGCCTACGGTGCCGGGATGTCCATCAGCGACGGCTATTTCCTCGGCCAGTCGCTGGCCGGCGTCGACCTCACCGACACCCCGACGGTGGTCGGCTCGCTCCAGGGCTACGAGGCGCGACGCCTCACCCACACCACCGGCCAGGTGCAGCAGGCCTACATCCTGGGCAAGGTCTTCCACCACACGCCGGGCCCGCTACGGCCCCTGCGCGACCTGATCCTGGACCACACGCCGCTGCTGCAGAAGCAGGTCGGTGAGCGCAGCCCGGGGGAGATCATCGCGCAGCTGGACGGGATGGGCGACGGAATCCTTCACCCACAGATGCGCTGATCGAAGCCACGGCGGAGCCCGGACGTCGCCGCACCCCTTAGTCTCACGGGATGGAGCGTCCACCGGTGCTCGGCCCGACGGTCGACGGGCAGACCCGCTGCGTGCACTACCACGGGCCCACGGACGTGATCGCGATCAAGTTCGCCTGCTGCGGCGCGTATTACCCGTGCTTCGAATGCCACCGGGAGACCGCCGGCCATCCGGCCCGGACCTGGCCGGCCGACCGGCGGTCCGAGACGGCCGTCCTGTGCGGCGTCTGCGGCACCGAGTTGCCGATCTCGACCTACCAGTCGGTGACCGCCTGCCCGCGGTGCGCCGCCCCGTTCAACGAACGCTGCCGGCTGCACTGGCCGCTGTACTTCGCGAGCGGGACGGGTTCCGAGGCCTAACCGATCAGGTCGAGCAGGCGGTCCAGGTCGATGTGGTCCTGGACCGCGTCGGCCAGCCGGTCGAGCATCGCCTCCCGGCGGTCCCGGAAGCCCGGGGCGGCCGGGTCGGCCCGAAAGCCCGTGGTCGCCGCCAGCCAGGCCCGCCGGAAGGCGTCGTTCTCGAAGGCGCCGTGCCACATCGTGCCCCAGACCGAGCCGGCCCGGGCGCCGCCCAGGAAGCCCTCGGCCCCGGGTTCGACATCCGCCACGCCGTGGTGGATCTCGTAGCCGATGACCTCGTGACCGGACCACGCACCGCGGGGGGTGGCCAGCACCTTGGCGGCCGCGAACCGCACCCCGACCGGGAGCAGGCCCAGCCCGTCGACCAGGCCGTCGCCGGACTCGATCCGGTCGTCGATGGTCCGCCCCAGCATCTGGAACCCGCCGCAGATGCCCAGCACGGGAACGCCCCGGGCCGCCGCGTCGCGCACCGCGTCGGCCACGCCGGTGGCCCGCAGCCACGCCAGGTCGGACACGGTGGCCCGGGAACCCGGCAGCACCACCAGGTCGGCCGACCGCACGGTGACCGGGTCGCCGGTCATCGTCACCTCGACCCCCGGCTCACAGGCGAGCGCGTCGAGGTCGGTCACGTTGGACAGCCGGGGGAACCGGAGCGCCGCGACCCGCAGCCGCGGTCCGGCGGCGGGCCGGTCCCCACCCCACCGCCCGACCTGGAGGGTGTCCTCGCCGTCCAGCCACACGTCCTCGAGCCAGGGCAGCACGCCCAGCACCGGCACCCCGGTCAGCTCGGCGATCCGGTCCAGCCCCGGCCGCAGCAGGCCGACGTCGCCGCGGAACTTGTTGATCACCAGGCCCCGGATCAGGGCCCGGTCGGCCTCGTCGAGCAGGGCGACGGTGCCGTAGAGCGCGGCGAACACGCCGCCGCGGTCGATGTCGCCCACCACCACGACAGGGAGCGAGAACCGCCGGGCCAGGCCCATGTTCACGTAGTCACCGGCCCGCAGGTTGATCTCGGTCGGCGAGCCGGCCCCCTCGCTGACGACCACGTCGTACCGCCCGGCCAGCTCGGTGTAGGCGGCGAACGCGGCCTGCGCCAGATGCCGCCGGCCGGCGGCGAACTCGCCCGCCTCCAGGGTCCCGGCCGGCCGGCCGCGGACGACGACGAACGAACGCCGGTCCGAGCCCGGCTTGAGCAGGACCGGGTTCATCGCCGATTCCGGCACCGCGCCCGCGGCCTGAGCCTGCAGGTACTGGGCCCGGCCGATTTCCGTGCCGTCCGGGCACACCATGGAGTTGTTCGACATGTTCTGCGCCTTGAACGGGGCCACCCGCAGGCCGCGGCGGGCCAGCGCCCGGCACAGACCCGCGGTGACGAGCGACTTCCCGGCGTCGGACGAGGTGCCGGCGACGAGCAGCCCGCGCGCGGGCAGGGAATGGGTGATCACCGCCACACCT
Organism: Nakamurella sp.; assembly: GCF_048594475.1. Classification (NCBI taxonomy): domain Bacteria; kingdom Bacillati; phylum Actinomycetota; class Actinomycetes; order Nakamurellales; family Nakamurellaceae; genus Nakamurella; species Nakamurella sp. The sequence goes on from NZ_JBMDXT010000286.1 coordinate 21,284, forward strand.
TAGGGTTTCGCCGCTTCATCCGGTCGTCACGGGCAACCGGTAGGCATGGGCATGGACCGTCGCATCCTGATCTCCGGGGCCGGCATCGCCGGACCGACGCTGGCCTGGTGGTTGCCGCGCCACGGCTGGCACGTCACCGTCGTCGAGCGGGCGCCGGGCATCCGCACCGCCGGGCAGAACATCGACGTGCGCGGGGCCGCGCGAGAGGTCGTCCGGCGGATGGGCCTGGACGACGAGCTGGCCGCCCGGGGCACCGGGGAGGTGGGCACCCGGTTCGTCGACGGGCAGGGTCACACGATCGCGGCGTTCCCGGCCGCCGCCTCGGACACCGCCGGGGCGACCGCGGAGCGGGAGATCCTGCGCAGCCAGTTCGCCGAACTGCTCTTCGAGCGGACCCGGGCGCACACCGACTACCGGTTCGGCGACCGGATCGAGCGGATCGACGACGGACCCGACCAGGCCACGGTCACCTTTGCCGGCGGTGGGACCGAGCGGTTCGACGTCGTGGTGCTGGCCGACGGGGTGAACTCCAGGACGCGCGACTCCGTCTTCGGCGAGGTCCCGCGCCGGCCGCTCGGCGTGAGCATCGCCTACTACTCGATCCCCCGCGACGCCGAGGACGACGACTGGTGGCGCTGGTACAACGCTCCCGGCGGCCGCACCATCAGCCTGCGGCCCGACAACGTCGGCCGGATCCGCGTCATGCTCACCTACCGGGCCGGCCTCGGCGCGCCGGACCGGCTCGACCTGCAGCGCCGGTTCGCGGACGCCGGCGGGCCGGCGACCCGGGTGCTGCGCGGGCTGACGGAGGCGGACGACCTGTACGGGGAGGCCCTGCAGCAGATCCGCGCCCCGCGCTGGTCGGCCGGACGGGTGGCCCTGCTGGGCGACGCCGCCTGGTGCGCCACGCCGGTCAGCGGCATGGGCACCAGCCTGGCGGTCGTCGGGGCCTACACCCTGGCCGGGGCGCTGGCCGCCCACACCGATCCGGCGGACGCCTTCGCCGGCTACGAGCGCCGGCTCCGCCCGTACGTCGAGCGCGCGCAACAGCTTCCGCCGGGTACGCCCAAGCTCGCGCACCCGACGTCGGTCGCCGGCGTCCGCGTGCTGCGCACGGCCCTGCGGCTCGTCGACGCCCTGCCCGACCGGCTGTCCGGCCGGATGTTCGCGCCGCCGGCCGACCGGTTCGTCCTGCCCGACGTCCCCGGGCCGGAGACGCCGGACCCTTCGCCCCGGCGGCCCGCTACCGGGCGTTGAGCACGGACGTCATCTGCTGCACGGTCTTGTCACCCAGTTCCTCGAACTCCGACTTGAGGAACGGGGTGGCCAGCTTGGCCAGACCGTGGAACTCGATCTGCGCGTGGTAGGTGATGGCACTGCCGGTGTCGGTGGCCTGCACCGAGATCGTGTCCTGCGAGGTGGCGGTCTTGTTCTCGCCCTGGAACTTCAGCCGGGAGTCCGTCATCTCGACGAGCCGGTACTCCAGTTCGGTGTCCTTGCCCTTGAACTCCGACACGTTGTGCCACGTCGAGCCGACCTGGATCGGCCCGGCGTCGGTCCGGGTGCACGACTTCGTGCCCGGGTCCCACTCCTCGGCGTTGGCGAAGTCCTTCAGGTAGTCCACCACCGCCGAGACCGGTTGCCGGACTTCGAATGTGCGCTCGACATCGATCATGGTGGCCCTCCGGCGCGCTCGCTGGTCATTGTCCGTCCGGTGCCCCGCCGGCCGGCCCGCCAAACCGCCGGTCTCCGCCGGCCGGCCGACCGAACCACCGGGACAGGGCGTGCGAAAGACCGGTCGCGTCGTCACCGGCCCAGACCACATGGCCGTCGGGCCGCAGCAGGACGCCCGACCGGTCCGGGCCGTCGGGCCCGAGATCACCGGTGGGGACGTGGTCGACCCGGTCGGCCCAGCCCCGCACGGACAGCCGGCCGGTCCGGTCCAGCAGCAGGCCGCGGCCGCCGTGCATCAGTCCGTACAGGTGCCCGTCGCCGACCGGCAGGTCCCGCAGGCGGCGGCCGAGCAGCGCGGAGCCCGACCCGCCGTCGTCCGGGCAGTCGTACCGGATGTCGATGGCGACGACCTGACCGATCAGGTAGCGGTTGACCTCCTCGAAGCCCATCAGCTCGGTCAGCAGTCGGCGCACCGCCTGCGGGCCGGGCTCGGTGTCCAGCAACAGCATCTGGGCGCGGGTGTTGTCCAGGACGGCGGCGGCCACCGGGCGCCGCTCGCTCTGGTAGGTGTCCAGCAGGCCGGCCGGGGCCCAGCCCGCGAGCACCGCGGCCAGCTTCCAGCCCAGGTTGAAGGCGTCCTGGATGCCCAGGTTCAGACCCTGGCCGCCCACCGGCGGATGCACGTGGGCCGCGTCGCCGGCCAGCAGCACGCGGCCGGCGCGATACTCCTCGGCCAGCCGGGTGGCGTCGCCGAACCGGGACAGCCACCGCGGCGAGTGCACGCCGAAGTCGGTCCCGGCCACCGCCCGCAGCTGCGTGCGGAACTCCTCCAGCGTGGGTGGCACCGCCCGGTCCGCCGCGACCGCCGCGGCCGGCACGACCACCCGGAAGTACCCGTCGCCCAGCGGCCCGAGGCCGAAGCGCAACTGGGTCCGGCGGACCCGGGTGACGACCTCGGTCACCGTCGCCGGATCGGCGGTGACGGCCAGCTCGCCCAGCAATGTCTCGACCCGGGTCGGTTCGCCGGGGAAGCCGATGCCCAGCAGCCGCCGGACGGTGCTGCGTCCGCCGTCGCAGCCGACCACGTACCGGGCCCGCACGGCCGAGCCGTCGGCCAGCCCGACGGCCACGGCCCCGGCGTCCGGTCCGGCGGTGCCCTCGTCGGCGGGGGCGATCGCCGTCACCTCGACGCCACGCCGGATCTCGGCGCCGGCCGCGGCCGCGTGCTCGGCGAGCAGGCGGTCGACGACCGGCTGCGGGATGCCCAGCACGTAGCCGTGGGCGGTGTCCAGACCGCCGGGCCCGGCGGGCAGCGGGCGGGTGATCCCGGCGAAGAAGCCTCCCGGCGGATAGGTGCGGCCGTGCGCCAGGAACGGCTCGAGCAGCCCCCGCTGGTCGAGCACCTCGATGCTGCGCACGTGCAGGCCCAGGGCCCGCACCACCGTGGTCGGCTCCGGGTCCCGGTCCAGCACCAGGACGTCCACGCCGTGCCGCCGCAGCTCCCCGGCCAGCATCAGGCCCGTCGGACCCGCGCCGACCACCAGCACGTCACGCATGCGGCCTCCCGGCCTCGGTCCGACGGTCGCCGGCCGGGCGGCGGCACCGCCGAGGGTGGACGTCAGGACGGGTCGGGTTCGACCAGCAGCACCGGGATCTCCCGGTCGGTGCGGCGCTGGTACACCGCGTACTGCGGGAACACGGCCACCGCCCGATCCCACCATTCCGCGCGCTCGGGCCCGCTCAGTTCCCGGACCCGGCCGTCGATCACGCTCGCGCGGTCCTGCACGGTGACCTGCGGATCGGCCCGGAGGTTGCCGTACCAGGCCGGATGCTCCGGCGCGCCGCCCTTCGACGCGACCATGAGGTACCGGCCGTCGTGCTCGACGCGCATCAGCGGCACCTTGCGCAGCTTGCCGCTCCGGCGCCCGCGCAGGGTGAAGACGACGATCGGGATTCCGGTGTCCAGCAGGGTGTTGGCCTCCTGGCCGCCCGAGCGCTCGAACCGCTCGACCTGGTCGCGGACCCACTTCTCGGGGCTGGGTTCGTACTCGCCTGACAATGGCATGCGCCCAGCCTACGGAGCCCGGTCTCAGCCCCCGAGCAACCCCGCCATGGCCAACCCGGCCCCGGCCAGCAGGACGCCCGGGCCGCGCAGGAACCGCCGGACCAGGTCCTGGGAGTAGGTGCTGCCGACGACGAAGCTGGCCGCGAACGGCCGCTGGTTGGCCCGGTAGGCGACCACCAGCAGGGCCAGCGCCGGCACCGCGACCGCCCGCGCCGGACCGAGCGGTCCGGCCAGTACCGGCAGCGCGGCGAGCGCGAACAGCCCGGCGGCCAGGACCGGAACCCGCATCGCCGCGACCCGGCTCCGGGTGCGGTCGAGCCCGTACCGGTCGGCCAGCGCCGGCTCGGCGGCGAACCGGCGGACCAGGTCGGCGTAGCCGCTGACCGCCCCCAGCGCGCAGAGGTAGCCGACCAGGGCCAGGCCGGCGCCGGCCCCGTCGATCCCGCCGAGCAGGGGCGCCGCCAGGTAGCAGGCGGCCACCAGCAGCCCCCACCGACCGGCCGCCTGCACGTTCCGGACGGCCAACCGGCGGCCGACCGCGGCGACCGCGGCGGGCCCCGTCCCGGTCAGCCGGCGCCCGACCCGGACCGGCTGCCGGCGCAACTCGGGCCGGACCAGGATCTCCGACAGCGGGGCCAGCGTCTGGTCGGCGACGGCCTCGGTGACCGAGGCGACCGGACCCGAACCCGCCGTCATCCGGGCCAGGGGGATGTGACCCACCCCGTGGATCGCCATCCGGGCCAGCACGGCCGCCACGCCGACCGCGGCCGCCGTGACGATCCAGAGCAGCGGGGCGGGCGGGACGCGGACGTCGACCGGGTCGAGCGCGACCGCGGCGACGAACAGCACCACCGCGGACCAGCGGGCGACCAGCACCATCGCCCGGGGGGTGGCGGCCGCCTGGCCGAGTGTCGCGGTCGCACCCGCCGCGGCCCCGATCGCCGACGCGAGCGCGGTCGCGGCGACCGCATCGGTCCCGCGCAGTCCGGCCAGCCCGCCCAGGACCAGACCCGCGACGCCGGTCACCACGGCCGTCAGCCCCAGTGCGCGCACGGCCGGCCGGCGCAGAAGCACCCGGCGGTCGACCGGGGTGGACAGCACCCAGGACCGGTATTCGGGCCCGACGTTGACCGGCCCGGCCGCGACCGCGAACAGCACCACGACCGCGGCGGCGGCGAGCAGGAGCGCGGCCGCCGCCGGCCAGGACAGCGGCGGGGCGGTCGGCGCCGGCGCGGCCAGCGCCCGGACCCCGACGATGGCAGGGACCGTGCCGTACCAGAGCACGACCAGCGTCGTCTCGTAGCGGACCCCGGTACCCGTCACCGATCGCCAGCGCCGGCCCATCCGCCGCAGGTAGCGGGGGAAGTCGGCCGGCCGGGCGGGGTCCGGCGGCGCCGGGCGGCGGGCGAGGCGGGTCGGGTCGGCCGGGCCGCTCACGAGGCACCGTCCCGGTCGTCCTCGGGCAGGTCGAAGCCGAGCTCGACCTCGGCGTCGGCGGCCGCGGCCACCAGCACCGGGTCGTGACAGGCCATCAGGACCGCCACGCCGGCGCGCTGCTCCGCGGCGATCCGTTCGGCCAGCCACTCCCGGCCGGCCCGGTCGAGGTTCTGTTCGGGCTCGTCGAGCATCAGCAGGCGGCGTGGCCGGACGAAGCAGGCGGCCAGTCCCAGCCGCCGGCGCTGGCCCTGGGACAGGGCGAACGGGAACCGCTCGGCCATGTGGGCCAGGTCCAACTCGTCGAGCACGGCGGCGACGATGGGCCCCGGGTCGGTGTTGCCGTGCCCGCGGGCCATGAACTCCAGGTGTTCGCGCACCGTCAGCCCGGGGAAGTCGGCCCCGCCGCCCAGCGCGACGGCCACCGCGGCCCGGACGTGCGGCAGCCGCTCGGCGTAGGGACCCCCGTCGAACAGCACGACGCCCGTGGTCGGCTCCTCCCACCCGGCGATGCACTTGAGCAGCGTCGACTTGCCGGAGCCGTTCGGACCGGTCAGCGCCACCACCTCGGCCGGTTCCACGGTGAAGGTGACCCCGTCCAGCACCGCGACGTCGCCGTAGGCCTTGCCGAGATCGCGGACGTCCAGCAGGGAGCGGGCCGCGCTCACCGGTCCGGCTCCGGGACGAGGTCGGCCACCGTCTTGTCCGTCCGCAGCCCGCGCCAGCTGGTGGCCCGCAGCCGGCGCTCGGGTGTCCACTCGCCGTACTTGACCTCACCGATCAGCTCCGGCCGGACCCACACCGCCCCGGCGGCGTCGACCCGGGGCACGGTGTCGCCCACGGCCGACCGGTCGGTGCGCAACGGATCGAGCGCGGCCATCAGCTGGTCGAGAACGGCGTCGGTGAAACCGGTCCCGACCTTGCCCGCGTACCGCAGGCCGCCGGCCCCGTCCGGCACGGCCAGCATCAGCGCCCCGACCGTGCCCGCCCGCCGGCCCGATCCCGGCGTCCAGCCGACCACCGCCACCTCCAGATCCCGGAAGTTCTTGATCTTGATCCAGGAGCGGGAGCGGCGGCCCGGCTGGTAGGTCGAGTCGCCCAGCTTGGCGACGATGCCCTCCCACCGTCGATCGGCGCTGTCCTGCAACGCCTCCGGAGCCGGGCCGGGCAGCTGGTCGGGCACCCGGACCACCTCGCCGGCCAGCGGCAGGGCGTCGAGCAGGCGGCGCCGGTCGTCGTACCGTTTGTCGAGCAGGCCGACCCCGTCCAGCCACAGCACGTCGAACACCCAGAACTCCACCGCCACCTCGCGCATCACCCGGGCGACGTCCCGGGACCGCTGCACGTTCATCCGGCGCTGCATCTGGTGGAAGCTGGTGCGCCCGTCCTGCAGCGCGACGATCTCCCCGTCCAGCACCGCGCCGTGCCCGGCCAGCAGGTCGGCCAGCACCGCGAGTTCGGGGTAGGTGTGCGTGACGTCGTTGTTCAGGCGGCTGCGCAGGGTCGCCCCGCCCGGGCCGACGGTCGCGATCGCCCGGATGCCGTCCCACTTGCCCTCGAACCGCCAGCGGGTGCCGTCCGCGACGTCGGCCACCGTGCCCGCGGTCGCCAGCATCGGCCGGATGTCGGCGGGCGGTGCGGGGCGGGTGTCGGTGGGCGGGGCTGGTCGGGTCGCCGAGGTCGGCGCGTCGGTGTCCGGCCGGGGATCGTCGTACCGCTTGGGCGCGGCGCTCTGGTCCTTCATCCGGTGCATCAGCCAGTTCTTCCCGCCGGTCCGGATGAGCGCGTAGCGACCCCGCGCCTTGGCCCCCCGGAGCACGACGATCACCTCGTCGGCGCGCCACTTCTCGGTCGCGTAGGTGCCGCGGTCCCAGATCGTGACGGTGCCGCCGCCGTACTCGCCGGTCGGGATCTCGCCGGCGAAATCGGCGTAGTCCATGGGGTGATCCTCGGTGTGCACGGCCAGGTGATTGCGGCCGGAGGTTTCCGGCACCCCTTTCGGCACCGCCCAGGAGACCAGCACACCGTCGCGTTCCAACCGGAAGTCGTAGTGCAGGCGGCGGGCGTGATGCTCCTGGATGACGAAGGTGTCGTCGGCGCCGTGCGGGAGCAGGCCGGGTTCGGGCACCGGTTCCGGGGTCCGGGCCGCCGACCGCATCGACCGGTAGGTGTCCAGGGCGTGGTCCGGACGGGCGGCGGGCCGGCGCCCGCCCCGGGTCTCGGCACCGTCGTTGTCGCCGGACTCCAGGCCGGCCATCGGGTCCGGCGCGCGCTCGAGCAGGCGCAGCACCTCCGCGTACTCCAGGTGCATCAGCTCGGGGTCGGCCAGTTCCTCCCACGTCCGCGGGGCGGCCACCGTCGGGTGCTCGCGGCCGCGCAGCGAGTACGGCGCGATCGTCGTCTTCGACCCGTTGTTCTGGGACCAGTCGATGAAGACCTTGCCGCGCCGCAGCGACTTGGCCATCCGGGAGACCACCAGGTCCGGCAGGTCGCGCTCGATCGCCTCGGCGATCTCCCGCGCGTACGCGGAGGCGTCGTCCGAGGTCAGGGTGCCGTCGAGCCAGGAATAGAGGTGAATGCCCTTGGAGCCGCTGGTGACCGGGACCAGCGCGACGCCGGCCATCCGCTCGCGCACCGCTCGGGCCACCACGGCGCAGTCGGCCAGCTCCACCCCCGGCCCCGGATCGAGGTCGAAGACCAGGCGATTGGGCCGCACCGTGTCGAAACCGGCTTCGCTGAGCTGCGCAGCCGGGTCGTCGGGGGCGGTGTCGGGGTCGACGTCGGGGAAAGTCCATTGCGGGACATGCAGTTCCAGCGCCGCGATCTGGCCGAGCCAGACCAGCGTGGCCGGTGAGTCGACGATCGGGTAGTTCTTCGGGCCGTCGGAGTGCAGGATCGTCCGCCGCGGCACCCAGGTCGGCGTGCCCTTCGGCAGGTCCTTGTGGAAGAACGGCTGCGTGGACACCCCGTCGGGCCAGCGCTTGCGGGTCACCGGGCGGTCGGCCAGGTGCGGGATCATCACGTGCGCGACCTCGGCGAGGTAGGTGATGACGTCCGACTTGGTCGTCCCCGTCGCCGGATAGAGCACCTTGCGCAGGTGGGTCAGGGCGATCCGGTGCCCGTCGACCTCCACCGTCGCACCGTCCGCCGCCATGTCACCCACCTTTCCGGACCGGAACTTTTCGATCACCAGCATGCCCCGCCCGGCACCGAAGGGTTCATCATGGGCACATGCGATCGATCTGGAAAGGTTCCGTGGCGTTCGGCCTGGTCAATGTCCCGGTGAAGCTGTATTCGGCCACCGAGGAGAAGGACATCCGGTTCCACCAGGTCCACGCCCAGGACGGCGGCCGCATCCGGTACAAGCGGGTCTGCGACATCGACGGTGCCGAGGTGCCGTACGCCGACATCGCCAAGGCCTACGAGAGCGACGACGGCCGCACCGTGATGCTGACCGACGAGGACTTCTCCCAGCTGCCGGCCAGCTCCAGCCGGGAGATCGAGGTGGTCAGCTTCGTGCCGGCCGACCAGGTCGACCCGGTGCTGTTCGACAAGACCTACTACCTGGAGCCGGCGTCCACCTCGACCAAGGCCTACGTGCTGCTCCGGCAGACGCTGGAACAGACCGACCGGATCGCGATCGTCAACTTCGCGCTCCGGCAGAAGACCCGGCTCGCCGCGCTGCGGGTGCGCGACGACGTGCTGGTGATCCAGACCCTGCTGTGGCCCGACGAGGTGCGGGCGGCCGAGTTCGCCTCGCTGGACGAGTCCGTCTCGATCAAGCCGGCCGAGCTGAAGATGGCGGCGATGCTGGTCGACAGCTTCGCCGACGACTTCCACCCGGAGGACTACACCGACGAGTACCGCGAAGAGCTGCAGCAGATGATCGAGGCCAAGCTCGAGGGTGGCGAGGCGTTCGAGACCGTCGAGAAGGCCGACGAGGGTGAGGACGCCGAGGTGGTCGACCTGCTCGCCGCCCTGCAGCGCAGCGTCGAGCGGCACAAGGCGGGGTCCGGTGCGAAGGAGGACTCGGACGAGGACGACCGGAAGAAGGCCGCCACCCCGGCGACCCGCTCCCGCTCGAGCTCGACGACCCGGGCGAAGAAGTCCGGGAGCGCCGCAGACACCGACGCTGCCGACGACGCCGACACCAAGCCCACCCGCCGCCGTTCAACCGCCCGCAAGACCGGCTGAGCCTGCCCCGCGCGGATCACCTGCGCCGGCGCGGCCCTACCCGCGCGGATCAACTGCGCCGGCGCGGACGAAGTCGTACACACGCGCCCCACCCGTCCCATTCGGGGCACGTTGATCCGCGCAGTCCTCCACCGGCCCATCGAACGTCGAGACGACCCTCCCCGCGGTGCGGCTATCCGTTCGAATTTCCTCCTGTGACAAGGGTAGGAAGTCTTGCCGACGATCAGATGGGACCGTAGAATCGAACACATGTCGAGCACCGAGCAGGCCATCGCGTTCCGCGCGATGCTGGCCGAACTCGGCACCACAGGAAGCGACCCTGAGCTGATCGACGAGATCACCGCCCTGGAGCAGCTCACCACCGCGATCAGTGCCCGGCAGGCTCGGCTCACCGATGCTTTCGCCACCCGCCACCGCGCCCGGCTCATCGAGAACGGCATGGCCACCGCCGACGCCCGCCGCTCCGTCTGCGCTCAGATCGCGCTGGCCCGCCGGGACAGCCCGCAGAGGGGCAGCCGGCACGTCGGTCTGGCCCGAACCCTGGTCCACGAGATGCCCCGGGTGCTTCAGGTGATGGAACGCGGCGAGGGCAGCGAATGGCGGGCCACCCTGATCGCCCAGGAAACCGCTCACCTGAGCGTCGAGCACCGCGCCCAGATCGACGCGGCGATCGCCGACCACCTGTCCGGGTGGAGCGATCAGCACACCGCGCAGCAGGCCCGCGGCTGGGCGCACCGTCTCGACCCGGACGGGGCCGCCGACCGCGCCCGCAAGGCCGTCACCGACCGGCGGGTTACGATCCGCCCCGCCCCCGACTGCATGACCTACCTGACCGCGCTGCTCCCCCTGAAAGAAGGCGTCAGCGTCTACGGGGCCCTGCACCGCGCCGCGATGACCGCCAACAGCACCGCCGACGACCACCGCAGCAAGGGCCAGGTCATGGCC
>NZ_JBMDXT010000287.1:0-2856 GCF_048594475.1 Nakamurella sp.
CGCGCGCCCGTCACCGCCCGTTCCCGGTCGGGCCCGGCCGCCGCGCCCGAGGGACCGGGGTCGAAGCAACCGGCCGGCCCGTTGGCCGGATCGGCCGGGTCGTCGACCAGCGCCGCCGGAACCCAGACCGCCTCGCCGCCGGCCAGCCGCTGACCCCGGTACCACCGCAGCCGGGCGGTCCGGGCGGCCGGGTGCCCCAGGGCGACACCGGGGGCGGCGGCGTCCAGGACCCGATCCCCGGCCGGCAGCTCCGCGGCGGTGCCCCACCGGCTCGCCGGACCGGCGGCGCCGGGGCCCGGCGGCAGGAGCGCGAACCGTTCGACGGCCTCCCCCACGGCGCGGGGCAGGCAGTCGGCGCGGCTGCCTCCGTATGCCCCGACCACGCGGCGGGACAACACCGGTGGCGGGTCGCCCGGCCGGTCGTCGGCCCCGGCCCGGTCACCGAGGACGACCAGGGTCCGCCAGAGGAGGTCGGCCGGCGGGTCCGGCGGCACGATCCGGTACGCCCGGGCGACGCCGTGCCGCGGCTCGAGGGTGGCCAGCAGGTCGATCATCGAGGTCGCGTCCGGGCCGTCAGACCGTCTGCACGTCCGGCACGTACCGGATCCAGCGACCGCCACCCGCCCGGAACCCGTCCTCCTGGGCCATGATCTCCTCCGCGTGGTTCCAGGCGAACAGGACCGCGTAGTCGGGCCGGGCGGTCCGGAAGTCTCCGGGACCGACGACCGGGATGTGCGACCCCGGGGTCAGCCGGCCCTGCTTGGCCGGCGTGGTGTCGGAGACGAAGGTGATGAGATCGGGGCCCAGACCGCAGAAGTTGGCGACGGTCGCGCTCTTGGCCGTCGCCCCGTAACCGACGACGCGGCGGCCCTGGGCCCGCAGGTCCCGCAGCAGGGTGACCAGGTCGTCCCGGACGCGGTGCACCCGGGCGGCGAACCGGCGGGCCGTCGCGGACCGGTCCAGGCCGCGTTCCCGCTCCGTGGCGATCAACGCGGCGACCGCGCCCGACGGCGTCCGCTCACCGATCCGGGCCAGGCTGTAACGGATCTCGCCACCGTGCACGGGCAGGGCGGCGACATCGACGAGGTCGAAGCCGAACCGGCGGGCCATCGCCTGCACCGACCGGGCGGTGAACAGGTAGAAGTGCTCGTCGTAGATCTGGTCGAAGGAGACCTGCTCGACGATGTCCCCCCAGTAGGGGTCCTCGAAGACGAAGACGCCGCCCGGGCCCAGCAGGGCGTCCACGCCGCGGAAGACCGAGTCCAGGTACGGGATGTGGCAGATCGTGTTGGCCGCGTAGATGACGTCGGCCGGCCCGTGGGTGGCCGCGATGTCGAGCGCGGTCGCCTCCTCGAAGAAGTCGATCCGCACGTCGATGCCCCGTTCGGCGGCGACCCGGGCGACCCCGGCGGACGGCTCCACCCCCAGGTGCCGGATCCCCCGCTCGGCCAGCGCGTGCAGCATGATGCCGTCGTTGCAACCGATCTCGACGACGAACGGGTCCGGACCGGTCAGTTCGGTGCGAGCCAGCCGCTCCGCGGTGGCCTCGAAATGCTCGCGCATCAGACGCGAGCCCGACGAGTGGTACGGGTAATCGGCGTGGAACATCCTCTCGCGTGGGACTTCTCGCATCAGCTGCACCATCGAGCAGCTCCCGCACAGGCCCACCCGCAGGTCGTAGAAGAACTCATCGTCGTCCGCGTCCGGCAGCCGGAACGCGTCGGACAGCGGTTGCCGGCCCAGGTCGAGGAACTCCTCGACCGGTCCTCGGCAGACCCGGCAGGACGTGGTGGCATTCATCGGGTTCCTCCTCGATGGATCCGGCCGGCGGAGGGGCCGGCCGACGGGTCGGGTTCGGGGGCGGCGACCGGCTCCGGGGCACCGGCGGGCAGATCCAGGAACGGCAGGGGGGCGGGCGCGCCGGTCTCGACGGTGTGCAGCGCGAGCAGCACCCCAGCCGCCCCGGTGGACAGATCGGCCGACAGCCGCAGCGCCTCGGCCCCGAGATAGGCCGGGTGCCCGTCGTGCTCGACCGCGAACAGATCCAGGCAGCGCCGGGCCGCGAGCGACGCGGCCCGGTCGGCCCGCCGCTCGAGGTCGGCGTCGGCACCGGGCTCGGGTTCGGCACCGGTGCCGCTGCCGGCCAGGCGGCTCAGCGCGACGACGGTGCCGGCGCACCCGTCGAACAGGCCGGCGCCCGGCTGGAACGAGCGGCGCATCGCCGCTCGGGCCGACGCCGATCCCGAGCGGACGGCCCGCCGGTCGTCCGCGGAGAGCGGTTGCCGCAGGAGCTCGCCCGCGACCATGGCCGGCCCGGCCCACCCCGTCGCGAGGCCGGGGCCGGGGCCGGGGTCGCCGGCCGACCGCGCCCGATCGTGAGCGTCCCGGAAGCGGTCGGCGTCGGCCCGCCAGGCCCGTACGGCCGCCGCCGCAAGTCGCGGGTCCGGGTCGATGCGGGCCAGGCGGAGTAGGAAGAGCGCGATCCCGCTCCCGCCGCCGAACAGCCCGCCGGCCGCCGGGTCGAGGCCGTCACCGGGCCCGCCGATCAGTCGCCGGGCGATGTCGCGGGCGCGGCCAACGGCGGCGGCGTCGTCCCGTCGCCGGCCCCAGATGGTCAGCGCCAGGCCGATTCCCGCCGCGCCGGCGGCCAGGCCCGGGGCGTCGGGCAGGGGCCCGGCGGCCAGCCGTTCGAACAGCGCGGCGGCCGCGGCCGGCCGGCCGAGCCGGTCGAGGGCCAGGGCGATGCCGGCCCCCCCGGGCACCAGGCCGGGGCGGGGGGCGACGAGCCCGCCGGCCGCCGGGTCGAGGCCGTCACCGGGCCCGCCGATCAGTCGCCGGGCGATGTCGCGGGCGCGG
>NZ_JBMDXT010000288.1:0-6012 GCF_048594475.1 Nakamurella sp.
CCACCAACATGTTTTGGGCGGCCCCGCCCGGCCGCGGCGCCCCGGGCCCCCCCCCGCCCCGCCGGGGGCCTCCCCGCCCCGGGGCGCTCGCCGCCCCCGGCCGGCCGTCGATCGACCCGCCCGAAGGAAGGAACGAGGCTCCATGGTGTCTGCTCAGGGACGGTCGGCCCCGGCGGCGAACCCGCTGCGCGACCCCCGCGACAAGCGGCTGCCGCGCATCGCGGGACCGTCCGGCATCGTGATCTTCGGGGTCACCGGCGACCTCGCCCGCAAGAAGCTGATGCCGGCGATCTACGACCTGGCCAACCGGGGGCTGCTGCCGCCCGGCTTCGCCCTGGTCGGCTTCGCGCGGCGCGACTGGAGCACCGAGAACTTCGCCAAAATCGTGCACGACGCGGTCCGCGAACACTCCCGCACCCCGTTCTCCGAGGACGTCTGGCGCCACCTGGCGCAGGGGTTCCGCTTCGTCCAGGGCGCGTTCGACGACGACGACGCGTTCGACACGCTGTCCCAGACGCTGCTCGATCTGGACCGGGTGCGCGGCACCGGCGGCAACCACGCGTTCTACTTCTCGATCCCGCCGGGGGCCTTCCCCGTGGTGCTCAAGCAGCTCAAGCGGTCCGGGCTGTGCGAACCGCACGGCGAGGAATGGCGGCGGGTCGTCATCGAGAAGCCGTTCGGGCACGACCTGAAGTCCGCGGTGGAACTCAACAGCCTGGTCGGCGAGGTCTTCCCCGAGTCCAGCGTCTTCCGGATCGACCACTACCTGGGCAAGGAGACCGTCCAGAACCTGCTGGCGCTGCGCTTCGCCAACCAGCTGTACGAGCCGATCTGGAACAACAACGACGTCGACCACGTGCAGATCACCCAGGCCGAGGACATCGGCGTGGGCGGTCGGGCCGGATACTACGACGGCATCGGCGCCGCCCGCGACGTCATCCAGAACCATCTGCTGCAGCTGATGGCGCTGACCGCGATGGAGGAACCCGTCACCTTCCGGCCCAACGACCTGCGGCGGGAGAAGGTCAAGATCCTGTCCGCGGTCCAGCTGCCCAAGGACCTGTCCACCGGGACCGCCCGGGGCCAGTACGCCGGCGGGTGGCAGGGCGCGAGCAAGGTGCTCGGGTACCTGGAGGAGGACGGCATCGACCGGAACTCCACCACCGAGACCTACGCGGCGGTCAAGCTGCTGATCGGCAACCGGCGCTGGGCCGGGGTGCCGTTCTACCTGCGCACCGGCAAGCGGCTGGGCAAGCGCGTCTCGGAGATCGCGGTGGTGTTCAAGTGCGCCCCGCACCTGCCGTTCTCCCGGTCCGACACCGAGGAGCTCGGGTCGAACATGCTGGTCATCCGGGTACAACCGGACGAGGGCGTGACGATCCGCTTCGGGTCCAAGGTGCCGGGCCCGGCGATGGAGGTCCGGGACGTATCGATGGACTTCTCCTACGGGCAGTCCTTCACCGAGGCCTCGCCCGAGGCCTACGAGCGGCTGATCCTGGACGTGCTGCTCGGCGAGCCGTCGCTGTTCCCGCAGGACCGCGAGGTCGAGCTGTCCTGGGAGATCCTGGATCCGATCGAGAAGCACTGGGCCCGGTCCGGCGGGCCGCTGGAGCAGTACGAGCCGGGCACCTGGGGCCCGGCCAGTGCCGACGCGATGATGGCCCGCGACGGCCGCCGCTGGCGGCGGCCGTGATCCCGCGCGGCCGCCGGGACCGATCGTGCCCCGCGTGCGATCCTGACCTTTCCGATTTCTCTCGCGGGAGCCGCCGGTGATCATCGACCTGCCCAGCACGACCTCGTCCAAGATCAATCGCGCCCTGGTCGACCTGCGTGAGCAGGGTGGCTCCGTCGCGCTGTCGCGGGTGCTCACGCTGGTCATCGTCACCGAGGACGGGCAGGCCGAGGACCCGATCGAGGCGGCCAACGCGGCCTCGTTCGAGCATCCCTGCCGCGTCATCGTGGTCGCCAAGGGCGCCAAGCGGGCCTCGCCCCGGCTCGACGCCCAACTGCGGGTCGGCGGCGACGCCGGCGCCAGCGAGGTGATCGTGCTCCGGCTCTACGGCTCGCTGGTCGACCATGCCGCATCCGTCGTCGTGCCGCTGCTGCTGGCCGACTCCCCGGTCGTCGTCTGGTGGCCCGGCGAGGCGCCGGAGGTCCCGGCCGAGGACCCGATCGGCGTGCTCGCGGACCGCCGGATCACCGACGCCAACTCGGCCCGGCGGCCCGCCGCCCAGCTGGCCAAGCGCCGCGACACCTACCGGCCGGGCGACACCGACATCGCCTGGACGCGGATCACCCGCTGGCGCGGCCTGCTCGCGGCGACCCTGGACCAGCCGCCGCACGAGAAGGTGACCGAGGTCGTCGTGTCCGGCTCGGCCGACTCCCCGTCGACGGACCTGCTGGCCGCCTGGCTGGCCTGGGCCCTGCGATGCCCGACGCGCCGGGTCAAGGCCCCGGCCAAGTCCGGCCCCGGGGTGCACTCGGTCGTCCTGACCCGGCGGAGCGGGCAGATCAGCCTGATCCGGCCGGAGGGCACCACCGCCGAGCTGACCGTCGCCCACCAGCCGGAACGGCACATCTCGCTCCCCCGCCGCACCCTCCGGGAATGCCTGGCCGAGGAACTGCGCCGCCTCGACGCCGACGACATCTACGCCGACGTGCTGGCCAAGGGCCTGGCCCAGGTGAACGCCGCCCCAGCGGCGAAGACGACGGCCAGGACGACAGCCAGGACGACAGCGGCGGCGAAGACACGGGCCACGAAGACGGCGGCCACGAAGACGGCGGACGCGAAGACGGCGGCCGCGAAGGCGGCACCGGGCGCGAAGTCCGCGCCCGCGCGCAATGGCCAGGCCCGCACGACCCGGGCCACGGCCCGTCCCGCCGCGACCACGCCGGCCGCGAAGACCACGAAAGCGGGTCCCGGCACCGCGGCCGCGTCGACGGCATCGGGCGCGAGCACGGCGACCGGGCGGGGCGCGACCACGACGGCCAGGGCCGCCAAGGGCACCAGGGCCGGGTCCCGGACCGGGCGGTCCCGCGCCGGGGACCGGGTCACCGGCGCGACCACCGACCGGACCGCTGATTCGACGACTGAATCGACCACTGAATCGACCACTGAATCGACAACTGAATCGACAACTGGATCGACGACGACATCGATGACGGGATCGACCACGGAACCGGCCGGCGCATCCCGCCCGGCCGACGCCGCGGAGGTGACCGCATGAGCTCCGTCCCCGAGGTCGTCATCCACCGGACCCCGGACCTGCTGGCCGCCACCACGGCGGCCCGCCTGGTCACCAAGCTGGTCGACATCCAGTCGACCGGCCGGGTGCCCGTCGTCGCCCTGACCGGCGGCGGTGTCGGGATCAGCACGCTGGCGCACCTCAACGACTCCCCCGCACGCGACGCCGTCGACTGGTCGAGGGTCGAGATCCTCTGGGGCGACGAGCGTTTCGTTCCCGCCGACGACCCGGAGCGCAATGCCGGGCAGGCCGTCGACGCGCTGCTGCGGCACGTCCGGGTGGATCCGGCCCGGGTGCACGAGATGGCCCCGTCGGACGGCGCCTTCGGCTCCGACGTCGACGCGGCCGCCGCCGCCTACGCCGACATCGTCGACGGGCTCGACGAGATCGACCTGGTGATGCTCGGGATGGGTCCGGAAGGCCATGTGGCGTCCGTCTTCCCGGAGTCGCCGGCGGTGCACGACACCGGCTCCGCGGTCGCGGTCCGCAACTGCCCCAAGCCGCCGCCGACCCGGATCTCGCTGACCCTGCCGGCCATCCGGCGCGCGGCCGAGGTCTGGATCATCACCGCGGGAGCGGCGAAGGCCGGGGCGGTCGCCCTGGCGCTGGGCGGTGCCGGTGAGGTCGCCCTGCCGGCGGCGGGCGCGACGGGCCGGTCACGCACCTTGTTCCTGCTCGACCGGGAAGCCGCCGCGGCCCTGCCTCCGGAGATCTCGCGGTCCCCCGTCTCCTGATCGCCGGGCCGGCGCGTCCGTGACCCGGCCGCCGCCGACCAGTCTCGGTGCGCCCCCGGGCGGCCGGGTCGCCCGCGGAGAGGCGCACCCGGGTTCCCACCGGCGGCGCGAATCGGACCGGGTCGGGACCGCGACACGCCGGCCGGGACCGGGCTGAGACCCTCGCCACATGATCGGTCGAGGCTGGGCACCGGTCACAGTACGGTCGTTATTGTTCCGGCCACAGGCCATCTCTGAGGCGACCAGTGCTGGTCGCCACCGCAAAGGAGTTCTGCATGAGCAAGGCACCGGTCACGGTCACGGTCACCGGAGCGGCAGGCCAGATCGGGTACGCGCTGCTGTTCCGCATCGCCTCCGGTGCGATGCTCGGCCCGGACACCCCGGTGGTGCTGAACCTGCTGGAGATCACCCCGGCGCTGAAGGCGGCCGAGGGCACCGCGATGGAGCTCGACGACTGCGCCTTCCCGCTGCTGGCCGGCATCAACATCTCCGACGATCCGCGGAAGGCGTTCGACGGGGCCAATGTCGGGCTGCTCGTCGGCGCGCGGCCGCGCGGCCCGGGCATGGAGCGGGCCGACCTGCTGGAGGCCAACGGCGGCATCTTCAAGCCGCAGGGTGCGGCCATCAACGAGGTCGCGGCCGACGACATCCGCGTCCTGGTCGTCGGCAACCCGGCCAACACCAACGCGTTGATCGCGCAGAGCAACGCCCCCGACGTCCCGGCCGAGCGCTTCACCGCCATGATGCGGTTGGACCACAACCGTGCCCTCACCCAGGTCGCGAAGAAGCTGTCGGTGCCGGTCTCGGACGTCCGCCGGATGACGATCTGGGGCAACCACTCCGCGTCGCAGTACCCCGACCTGTTCCACGCCGAGGTCGGCGGGAAGCCGGTCGCCGACCAGGTCGAGCAGGCCTGGCTGGAGGGTGAGTTCATCCCGACCGTGGCCAAGCGCGGCGCGGCCATCATCGACGCGCGGGGCGCCTCCTCGGCGGCGTCGGCGGCCAACGCGGCGATCGACCACGTGCATTCGTGGGTGCTGGGCACCCCGGCCGACGACTGGGTCTCGTCGGCGATCGTGTCCGACGGCTCCTACGGCATCCCCGAGGGCCTGATCGCCGGCGTGCCGGCCACCTCGTCGGGTCAGGGCTGGGAGGTCGTCCAGGGCCTGGAGATCGACGAGTTCTCCCGCGGCCGGATCGACGCGTCGGTCACCGAACTCGCCGAGGAGCGCGACGCCGTTCGCTCGCTCGGACTGATCTGAGCTGATCTGAGCTGGTCTGATCTGATCTGAACCCGACCAGGGCCCGTCCGGCCCTGATCACCACCGGCCGGGGACGACCCCGCCGCCGACCGGTGCGCGAGCGGCGAACGCCCGCCCACCCAGTAGGTCCCTGTCCACGGGCCCGCCCGGCACTGCGCCGGGCGGGCCCGTCGGCGTTCCCGACACCGACGCGCGCTCGCCGATGCCAGACCGCGCCGATGCCAGACCCCGGCGGACCGGCACTGTGGACCGGCGCGCGGGGGTGGTCCGCGCACCCGCGGGGCGTCGCCGGCGGGTCGGCGCGAGCGCACCCGCCCGCTGAGCCGAGCAGCCCCTGCGGGCGTGGGCCAGGTGCATCAGAGCACCGTGACGCATCTGACCCAGCGTGACGCAATAGCCCCATTCAGTCCCATGCGATCACCCCAACGCAAGTTGGAACGGTGGATTCATGTGCGCAGCGTGATGCCGCGACTACTTTCAGTACGTAGCAGCACACGAACAGCACACATCGAGCTTGGACCGAAGGGACGCATGATGATCACCGAGGCGCCGCTCTCCCCGATCGACACCCCCACCGCGATTGGCCAGCAGCGTCCGAGCCGGTGGGCCCGCGGGCGTCGCTGGACCGGCCTGGTCGCCGCCGCGACCGCCGCGATGATCGGCGGCAGCCTGCTCGCGGCGCCGGCCGCCAGCGCCGCCGGGACGACCTTCACCGCGACCACGTCGGCCACCCAGGAGGGAATGTCGGTCAACCTGTCCACCACGATCGCG
>NZ_JBMDXT010000289.1:0-1504 GCF_048594475.1 Nakamurella sp.
CCGGGTTCGGCGCCGGTGCGCACCGAGGTCGACTTCTCGGTCGGCGAGTCGGTCACCGTGATGGACGGCCCGTTCGCCACGCTGCCGGCCACGATCAACGAGGTCAACGCCGACGCGCAGAAGCTCAAGGTGCTGGTCTCCATCTTCGGCCGCGAGACGCCGGTGGAGCTCTCGTTCACTCAGGTCGCCAAGATCTGACCCAGATGTCCGGGCCCGACTCCGGGCCCGGATCCGCACAGAAGGACAAGCAGAAGGAAAAGCAATGCCTCCGAAGAAGAAGAAGCTCGCAGCGATCGTCAAGCTGCAGATCAAGGCCGGCATGGCCAACCCGGCCCCGCCGGTCGGCCCCGCGCTGGGTCAGCACGGCGTGAACATCATGGAGTTCTGCAAGGCCTACAACGCGGCCACCGAGCAGCAGCGCGGTGACGTCGTTCCGGTCGAGATCTCCATCTACGAGGACCGGTCGTTCGACTTCAAGCTGAAGACCCCGCCGGCGGCGCGGCTGCTGCTGAAGGCGGCCGGCGTGGAGAAGGGCTCCGGCACCCCGAACAAGACCAAGGTCGCCTCGGTGACCGCGGCCCAGGTCCGGGAGATCGCCACCCTCAAGCAGGTCGACCTGAACGCCAACGACGTGGACGCCGCCGCGAAGATCATCGCCGGCACCGCGAAGTCGATGGGCATCACCGTCACCGACTGACGTCGGCCCCCAGCACCACGTGGCAGGGCCGGCGCGGCCCGCGGACCACATCCCTGAATCAGCAAGCACAGGAGCAGAAATGAAGCGCAGCAAGGCTTACCGCGAGGCCTTCGATAAGGTGGACCGGACTCGGCTGTACTCCCCGTTGGAGGCCGCGGAGCTGGCGAAGTCCACGTCCCCGTCGAAGATGGACGCCACCGTCGAGGTGGCGATGCGCCTCGGGGTCGACCCCCGCAAGGCGGACCAGATGGTGCGCGGCACCGTCAACCTGCCCAACGGCACCGGCAAGACCGCCCGGGTCATCGTGTTCGCGGTCGGCGACAAGGCCGCCGAGGCCGAGGCCGCCGGAGCGGACGCGGTCGGCTCGGACGAGCTGATCGCCCGCATCCAGGGCGGGTGGCTCGACTTCGACGCCGCCATCGCCACCCCGGACCAGATGGCCAAGGTCGGCCGGATCGCCCGCATCCTGGGCCCGCGTGGCCTGATGCCGAACCCGAAGACCGGCACCGTCACCCCGGACGTGACCAAGGCCGTCGCGGACATCAAGGGCGGCAAGATCAACTACCGGGTGGACAAGGCGTCGAACCTGCACCTGGTCATCGGCAAGGTCTCGTTCCCGACCGAGAAGCTGGTCGAGAACTACGCCGCCGCGCTGGACGAGGTCCTGCGGGCCAAGCCGTCCGCGGCCAAGGGCAAGTACCTGAAGAAGGTCTGGTTCTCCACGACCATGGGCCCGGGCATTCCGGTGGACCCGAGCGTGACCCGCAACCTGCTCGAGGTCGAGGGCTGATCCAGCTCGTCGCTCAC
>NZ_JBMDXT010000029.1:0-9364 GCF_048594475.1 Nakamurella sp.
CCGGGCTGCTCGCCGCGGCCACGACCCGGCCGACCGCCGGCTCCCCGGCCGCGCCCGCGCCCGGCCGACCGGCGCGACCCGACCCGACCGTGACCCCGCTTCCCACCCCGGCGCCCGCCCGCCCGGTCGCGATCCACGACGTCACCGCCCTGGGGCTCGGAGTGGTGACCGTCGATCCCCGGACCGGCCGGACGTACAACTACGTGCTCCTTCCGCGGAACAGCCCGATCCCCGCCAGCGGGTCGGCGGAGTTCATGACCACCGAATCCGGCCGGACGAGCCTGCAGATCGAGATCACCGAAGGCGACGACGACGATCTCGATTTCGTGACCGTGGTCGGCAGCGGGTCGATCACGCTCCCCGCCCGCGCCGACCGCACGCCCGTGGTGGTGACGATCTCCTTCAGCGCCGACGCGGTCGTCTTCGCCGAGGTCTTCGACGGGATGGGCGGGGGCAAGCTCGGCGACCTGCACATCGAGCGGCGGTCCAACCTCACCCGGGCCCAGATCGACCGGGCGGCCGGATTGCTGCGCCGGCGGGAGGTCAGCTGACATGACCGCACCCGAGGCCGGCGACTTCTACGAGTTGCTCGACCTGGACCCGGACGCCGACGAGGACGCGGTCCGGCAGGCGATCCTGGACCAGCGACGGACCTGGGTGCGCCGGCAGAACGCCCCGACGGTCGAGCGGCAGCGCCAGGCGGAGGACCGGGTTCGGCAGATCGCGGCCGCCGAGGAGACGCTGCTCGACAAGGACCGGCGTGCCGCCTACGACCGCACGCGCCGTACCCCGGCGCCCGGTCCGGCACGGGTCGTCCTGACCAAGCCCGCCGCGGCGACGCCGCCGCCGGCCGGGCCGTCCCCATCGACCCCGCCGGACGCGGCGGCGACGGTCCCGGGGCCGGCCCCCGCACCCGACCCGGCGCCGGCGCCGCGCATCGACTGGATGGCCAGGGGGACCGAGGCGCTGCGCCGGGGCGATCTGCGCGCGGCCCGGTACGCGGCGACCGAGGCGGCGGAACGGAATCCCGGCGACCCCGCGGCCTGGCTCCTCCGGGGCACCGTCAGCCGCACCGACAACCGCCTGGACGACGCGATCTACGAATTCGTGGAGGCCGGCCGGCTCGCTCCGTCCGCCTCCACCTACCTCTCGCTGGCCGAGGTCAACGAGGCGGCGGGCTATGTCGACCAGGCCCGAGCGGGCTACGAGTCGGCGGTCCGGCTCGATCCGGCGGCCGCCGGTCCGACCATCGCACTGGCCAACTTCTGGGTGCGTCGCGCCGAGCCGCAGACCGCGGTCGACGTGCTCACTCCCGCTCTCGCGCGCCACCCGGCCGATCCGGCCGTAGCCAACGCGCTCGGTTTCGCCCTGCTCTACCGCGTGGACTCGTACCTGACGATGCTGCACGACGGGAGTCACGTCTTCACCAGCCCGGCGCAGATCCACCAGGCCCGGACCGACCTGCACTACGCGCTGAGCCTGCCGCTCACCGACGCCGATCTGACCGAACGTCTCGGCGTCCGGGTCGACCAGGCCGGGCTGGCCGACCGGAAGGCCTGGTCGTTCCCCGCCGGAGTCGGCTGTTCGGGGGTGGGGCTGCGCATCCTCGGGTGGCTGGGCCTGATCCTGCTGGCCCTGGTGGCCATTCCGGGCCTTTTCCGCAACTCGGCCGGGCTCGGCGGTCTGGTGTTGATCGCCGCCGTCGCGCTGATCGTCTGGGGTTTCGTCCGGGTCTACCGGCGGCCGCGCTGGTCCGCGAACCGGAACGTGTACCGCTACCAGGTCGCCCGCTGGGGCATCTGAGCGCCGTCAGTTCCGGGCCCGCCACCCGGCCGCCTCCGCCTCGGCGACCGAACAGAACCAGCGTTCCCCCCGGGACTCGTCGATCCGGGTGCGGTCGTAGTCGGCGCTGCCCGGCAGGTGGTAGATCCGGCCGTTGTCGCTGATGTTGCCCTTGATGTCGCAGCCGTTCGGGCCGGTCTCCCGGGTGCCGCCCGACCCGCTCGCCCCGCCCGCCCCGCTCGACCCGCCGGATCCGCCGGCCCCGGTCGTCGCGGGAGACGGCGCCGGATCGGTGGGGGATTGCGGCGCCGGGTTGCCGTTGCAGGTGGCGGGGTCGTGCAGGCCCCGGCCGGCGGCCGCGGCCGCCGCGTCGGCGGCCCGGTAGTCGGCCTGCCGGGCGTACGGGCCGTCGTAGGTCCGCTCGTCCGCGTCGCCGTCCTCGACCAACCGCCGGCCCACGTCGGTGCCGTCGGCCAGCACGACGTACCGCAGCAGCCGGCCGTACCGGTCCCGGTCGCTCTGGCCGGGGTCGGCGACCAGCGTCACGGTGGCCCCGTCCAGCAGCCCGGCCGCGGCCCGGGTCGCCTCGCTCCCCCAGCACTGGTCGGTCTCGGGCGCGTTGATGCCGAGCAGTCGGACCGTCTCGTCCCGGCCGTCGACCAGCACGTGCACGGTGTCGCCGTCGACCACCCGAAGGACGGCATGGGTGGGGTCGCCGGACGCGGCGGGCCGCAGCAGCGGCAGCACCAGCACCGTGGCCGTCCCGGCCACCAGCACCACGCTCACGGCGACCACGGCGCCGATCGTCCGCCGCCGGCGCGCCGGCCTCGTCCCCACTGTTCGCTCCCCCGCGTCCGCGATCGCCCCACCGCGCGACGGGCCCCGCGGCCCCGTCCCGGTCGGGCCGGTGACCCGCCCCGTGATGCTAGGGGTGTCCGCCGACGACCGCCGACGACCGACGCGAAAGAGGCCGCGGGATGCGTCCCGCGGCCTCTTTCGGGGGTGTCGCCGGTCGGGCTTCGAGCCGGCGGGTCGGTCGGCGGAGCGTCAGGCCGGCACTCGCATGCTCTGGTCCTCCGCCTCGGCGGCGGCCCGCTCGACCGGGCCGAAGGTCTCCCGGGTGAGCAGGGTGGCGATCAGGCCGATCAGCCCGTAGAAGCCGAACAGGGCGGCGGCGCCGATCCAGCCCCAGGCCGAGTACAGCAGGGTCACCACGAACGGGGTGAAGCCGGAGACGACGGCGGAGAACTGGTAGGCCATCGACGCCCCCGACGAGCGGGTGTTGGCGTTGAACAGTTCCGGGAACCAGGAGCCCTGGGCGCCGGCCAGGCTGTTCTGGCAGACCGCGTAGGCCAGCACCACGGCGATCACGATGAGCACCGCGACACCCGTGTTGACCAGCAGGAACATCGGGATCGCGAACAGCACCATGAAGATCGTGCCGAACAGGTAGATCGGGCGCCGGCCGAAGCGGTCGGTCGCCTTGCCCCAGTTGTAGGTGGCGAAGATGCCGATCGCCGACGCGATGCAGATCGCGGTCAGGGTCAGGGTGTTGTCGGCGAGCTTCTCGGACTTGAGGTACGAGAGCATGAACGTGATGGCCACCGCGTACCCGGCGGTCTCGGCCACCCGCAGGCCGATGCCGCGCAGGATGTTGCGCCAGTCCTCCTTGAGCACCTTGGCGATCGGGTTCTTGACGATCTCGCCGCGCGCCTTGACCTCTTCGAAGACCGGGGACTCGGGAACCTTGGACCGGATGACCAGGCCGACGATGACCAGGATGATCGAGAGCAGGAACGGGACCCGCCAGGCCCAGGTGCCGGGCAGATGGACCGAGACCAGGAACACCAGGTTGGCCAGCAGCAGACCGACGGGGAAGCCGGCCTGGACGATGCCGGTGTACTTGCCCTTGCGCCGCCACGGCGCGTGCTCGTAGGTCATCAGGATCGCGCCGCCCCATTCGGCACCGTAGGCCAGGCCCTGGATGACGCGGACGGTGACCAGCAGGATGCCGGCCCAGATGCCGACGGAGGCATAGGTGGGCAGCAGCCCGATGCAGAAGGTGGCCAGGCCCATCAGGATCAGGCTGCCGACGAGAACCGGCTTGCGGCCGACCTTGTCGCCGAGGTAGCCGCCGATGACGCCGCCGAGCGGGCGGACGGCGAAGCCGACCCCCAGGGTGGCGAAGGACAGCAGCGTGCCGGTGAGCGGATCACCGGAGGGGAAGAAGTCGGTGCTGAAGTACAACGCCGCCGCGGTGCCGTAGCCGATGAAGTCGTACGCCTCGATCGTGGCGCCGATCCCCGAGCTGATGGCGACCTTGCGCGTGCTGGTGGTCCCGTGGGCGTTGCCCTCCAGGGAGTGCGAGTGGGACTGGGGCGAACTCACCGTCGAGGCTCCAATCTCGGTCCCCTGGGGACCGGGTCTGCGTTGACCGAAGGCCATCCCGGCCTCGTTACTGTTGACTGTCAACAGTGATGGGAGAACTATGGCCGCCTCTCGCTCGACTGTCAACAGTCAACAGGAAATTGGTCGCACTCTCCGCCGACGGCGTTCAGCATGCATCCGCTCGACGGTTGGCGTACAAGTACGGAGCGAGGGCCGACCGGGTCGTTCGGCCGGCGGGGATGGGCGAGCGGACGGGCCTCGGCGGCCGGACACCCCGCGCACGAACGGACAGGGCGCCGGCGCCGCGCGGGCCGGCCCGCGGCTCAGGCGCCGGCGGCGTCGCGGTGGTGGCTGAGCAGGTTGGCCGCCGCCTCCCGCATGTGGTCGTCGACGGCGGCCCGGGCACGGTCGGGATCACCGGTGGCGATCGCGTCGATCACCTGCTGGTGGCGCGGGACGGACATGTTGGCCACCGCCCGATCGGCGCCGGCGAACATGATCGACATCCGGATCGAGCCGGATAGCGCCTCCCAGGTCCGGACGAGGGTGGCGTTGCCGGTGAGTTCGCACAGGCGCAGATGGAACCGCATGTCGACCTCGACCATGTGGTTGATCGAGCCGCTGGCCGCCTCGAGCGCGTCGAGCGCCGACTGCAGCCGGGGCACGAGGGTGTCCCGGTCGGGACGGGTGGCCACGACGGCGGCCGCCAGGCCTTCGAGGGCGGAGCGCACGGCGAACATGTCCAGGATCTCGCCGTCGGAGAGCGTCCGGACGGTCAGGCGTCCGCGGTCGCCGGCCTCGACCAGTCCCTCCTGCTGCAGCTGACGCAGGGCCTCCCGCAGGGTTCCGCGCGAAATGCCAAGGGCGGCAGACAATTCCGTCTCGACCAGGCGGGCTCCGGGTGGCAGTTCGCCTGAGGTGACCGCGTTGCGCAGCTGGTCGAGGGCCTGCTCGCGCAGGCTCGTCCTCGACAGGCCACCCAGGCTCGTCCCCGACTCCACGCCGCCCAGGCTCATCGGCACCCCCTCATCGGAGTGCATCATAACCGGGCAACCGCTATCCGTTGACAGTCGACAGCTTGCCGGACGGCCCGCCGGCGCTCGCGACACCCGAGGGCCGCACCAGCGCGGCGGCCGCCTGGGCCACCTGCTCCTGCGCCACCTGCCGGGCGCGGTGCGGATCCCCGGCCGCGACGGCGACCAGCACCCGGCGCCGCCGCTCGGGCGCCAGGGCCGCCCGGGCGTCCGCCGGGTCGGCCCGGGCCACGGCGCGGGTGATCAGTCCGACGAGCGTCTCCCACGCGCGCAGCAACGTGGTCGCGTCGGCCAGCCCGCACAACTCCCGCCCGAACGCCAGGTCGGCGACCAGCAGATCCGGGATGTCCGCACCCGCTCCGACCTCCCCCTGCAGCCGGACCCGCAGCGAAGTCACGGCGCCGGCCCGGTCGGGACGGCCCGCGAGCATCGCGGCGGCCAGACCCTCCAGCGCGCCCCGGACCGCGAACATCCGCTCCAGGTCGACGGCACCCGCATCGCGGACGACCAGCCGGCCGCGCGGACCGGCCTCCACCAGGCCCTCGAACTCCAACTGGCGCACGGCCTCCCGCAGGGTCCCCCGGGAGATGCCGAGCCGCACCGACAGGTCGGTCAGCACCAGGGGCGCCCCGGCGTCGAGCTCACCCCCGGCCAGGGCCTGTCGCAGCCGGTCGACCGCACGGTCCCGCAGGCTCGTGCGGTCCAGCTCCACCAGCCCGGCCACGGAACCGTCCCGCGGCCCGTCCGGCACCGAATCTCTCACGAGTTTGAAGTTATCAGTTGACTGTTAACAGTCAACATGCCACGATCGTTGCACTGGCCACCGCAGCCCGGTCCTTCCACCGGACGCCTGGCCGTCACCGACCACACCCGACCGCCGGCCGGCGGCCGCGTTCCGCAGGAGGACATCGCCATGAGCACGCAGCGCACCGCCGTCATCACCGGGGTGGGGGCCGAGCGCGGCATCGGCCGCGCCACCGCCCACCGTTTCGCCCGCGACGGCTGGGCGATCGCCGGCCTGGACCTGGACGGCGAGGCGGCCGAGAAGCTGGCCGTCGAACTGACCGAGCGCTACGGCGTGCCCGCGTTCGGCGCCGCCGTCGACGTCGCCGCCGAGGAATCGGTGCTCGCCGTCCGGGACGCCGTCCACGCGACCGGGCTGCCGACCGTCGGCGCCGTGCTGAACATCGCCGGCATCACCTCACCGGTGCCCTTCCTGGAGACCACCGTCGACCTGTGGAACCGCATCTTCGCGGTCAACGTGACCGGCACCTACCTGGTCACCAAGGCCTTCCTGCCGGAGATGATCGAGGGCGGCTACGGCCGGGTCCTGAACATGTCGTCGGTCTCGGCCCAGCAGGGCGGCGGGGTCTTCGGCAGGACGCCGTACTCCTCGGCCAAGGCCGCGGTGCTCGGCTTCACCAAGTCGCTGGCCCGGGAGCTCGGCCCGACCGGGATCACCGTCAACGCCCTGACGCCGGGCGCGGTCGACACCGACATCCGCGTGCACGGCACCACGCCGGAGATCGAGGACGCCATCGTCCGGTCGATCCCGCTGGGCCGGCAGGCCTCGGTGGACGACGTCACCGCACTCTTCGCGTTCCTGGCGTCCGAGGAGGCCGGCTACCTGACCGGCACCACCCAGAACGTCAACGGCGGCTCGTACTTCTCCTGACGTCCCGGCCGGCCCCGCCCGGCCCGACCCGTCCCGCCCGTGTCCGGCTCCCCGATCGATCCCCCGCTCCTCGAAGAAAGTGAGATGCAATGACGCAGACAGTTGACCGGTCGACCCGGGTGGCCGATCTGGCCGCCGCGGCCGACCGGATCCGCCACCACATCCTGGACATGGGGGAGGTGCAGGGCCAGGGGTACGTCGGTCAGGGCCTCGGCTTCGCCGACGTGCTCGCCGTGATCTACAAGGACCTGGCGAACATCCGCCCCGAGGATCCGGAATGGTTCGACCGCGACCGCGTGCTGCTGTCCATGGGCCACTACGCCATCGCCGAGTACGCCGCCCTGGCCGAGGCCGGCGTCATCGGGGTCGAGGAGTTGGAGACCTACGGCTCGGACGATTCGCGTCTGCCGATGTCCGGCATGAGCACCTACACCCCCGGCATGGAGATCTCCGGCGGGTCGCTGGGGCACGGACTCGGCGTGGCCGTCGGCATGGCCCTGGGCCTGCGGTTCCAGGGCAACGCCGCGCGGGTCGTCAACATGATGAGCGACGGCGAACTCGACGAGGGCTCGACGTGGGAGGCCGCGATGGCCGCCGCGCACCACGGTCTGGGCAACCTGCTGTGCGTGGTCGACATCAACCAGTTGCAGGCCGACGGCCCGACCGCCGGGGTCCTGCGGACCGAGCCGCTGGTCGACAAGTGGCAGGCCTTCGGGTGGCGGGTCGTCCGCGTCGACGGCAACGACATCAGCGCCCTGCTGAGCGCGTTCGACTCCGTACCGGCCGGCGACACGCCCGCCGTCGTGCTGTGCGACACCCGCATCGGGCGCGGCGTGCCCTTCCTGGAGACCCGCGAGAAGGCGCACTTCATCCGCATCGACGAGCACGAATGGGACCTCGCCCGCCAGGCGCTGCGCGCCGCCAACCCCGCCGGGAGCAACTGACCATGACCACCAACACCCCGACCGACGCGGCCGTCACCCAGGCCGCCGCGGCCGCCGACGCCGAGGTCAAGCCGGCCAAGAAGGCCCGCGTCAAGACCTCCGCGATGATCGCCAGCATCGCCGAACCCGGCCAGCGCACCGCCCCGGCCCCGCTCGGGCACGCTCTGGTCAAGGTCGCCGAGCAGAACCCGAAGATCGTCGGGCTGTCCGCCGACCTGGCCAAGTACACCGACATGCACATCTTCCGGGACCGGTTCCCCGAGCGGTTCTTCCAGGTCGGCATGGCCGAGCAGGTGCTGCTCGGGGCCGCCGCCGGCCTGGCCGAGACCGGCCTGGTCCCGTTCGTCTCGACCTACTCGGTGTTCGCGGCCCGGCGGGCGTACGACTTCCTGTGCCTGGACATCGCCGAGCCGAACCTCAACGTCAACGTCGTCGGCGGCCTGCCCGGCCTGACCACCGGCTACGGGCCCAGCCACCAGGCGACCGAGGACATCGCGATCTTCCGGGGCATGCCGAACCTGACCATCGTCGACCCGTGCGACTCGGTGGACATCGAGCAGGCCGTGCCGCAGCTCGCCGCCGCGCCGGGCCCCTCCTACCTGCGGCTGCTGCGCGGGAACGTGCCGACCGTGCTCGACGAGTACGACTACACCTTCCAGCTGGGCAAGGCCGCGGTCCTGCGCGGCGGCGCGGACGTCGTGCTGATCTCCAGCGGCCTGATGACCATGCGGGCCCTGCAGGCCGCGAAAGCCCTGGAGGCGCACAAGGTCGACGTCGCCGTCGTGCACACCCCCACGATCAAGCCGTTCGACGCCGAGACGGTCCTGCGGGAGCTGAACACCGACCGGCTGGCGCTGACCCTGGAGAACCACACCATCCGGGGCGGCCTGTTCGAGACGGTGGCGTCCGCCGCGGTCCTGGGCGGCGTGCACAAGCAGATCCGGCCGATCGCACTGCCGGACGCGTTCCTGGACGCCGGCGCGCTGCCGACCCTGCACCGGCGGTACGGGCTGGACGTGGACAGCATCGTCGCGACGGTTCTCGACGGCCTGGCCTGAGCGACGGGTCACCGTGCTCCGGCCCGGGTCTGAACCGGGCCGGAGCACGGCCGCGCCGCGCCGGTCGACGCCCGGGAGGCGACGACATGACCACCATCGAGTACCGACCGCCCCGGCCGGTGGCGCCCGCCTGGGACTGGCAGCTGCTCGCCGCCTGCCGTGGGCAGGACGTCGAGCTGTTCTACCACCCGGCCGGCGAGCGGCGGCGGCTCAAGGCCCGGCGGATCGACCGGGCCAAGCAGATCTGCCGGTCGTGCCCGGTGATCGCGGACTGCGCCGCCTGGGCCCTGCGCACGCGCGAGCCCTACGGGATCTGGGGCGGGCTGTCCGAGGACGAACGCGCCGCCCGGCTCGGGGTCCGCACCCTGCGTTACCCCGCGGCCGCCCCGGTCCCCGGAGGCTGAAGGACCGTCCGCCGGGTGCGGGCCGTGCCCCGGGCCGGGCCCCGCGGCCGGCCCCCCGGCGGCGGGCGCCGCGAATCAC
>NZ_JBMDXT010000290.1:0-3550 GCF_048594475.1 Nakamurella sp.
CACCACCGTAAAGCTGGCCTACATGCACGCCGCCCGCGACCACATCGCCAAGGCCGAGCAGACCGGCAAGTGGGAGCCGGTCAAGATGTTCGACGACATCAACGCGGCCGTGCAGGCCACCGTCATCGAGCACATCGGCGAGTTCGGCAGCAAGGGAGCGGCGGCATGACGACCTCGGTCAAGCGGGCGCTCATTCTCGACTGCGACGGTGTCCTGGCCGACACCGAGCGGGACGGCCACCTGGTCGCGTTCAACCAGACGTTCCGCGAGCTCGACCTGCCGTTCCAGTGGTCGCAGGAGGAGTACGCCGACCTGCTGAAGATCGGCGGCGGCAAGGAGCGGATGCTGGCCTACCTGCGGCAGCATCCGGAGCTGGACTTCGGCACGCCGGAGGAGGCCGCGGCCAAGGTCGCCGCCGCCCACAAGCGCAAGAGTGCCGTCTACGTCGAGCTCGTCGAGCAGGGCGCGCTGCCGGGCCGGCCCGGCGTCAAGCGGCTGATCGAGGCGGCGCTGGACGCCGGCTGGCAGGTGGCGGTGGCCTCCACCTCGGCCACCCGCAGTGTCGAGGCCGTGCTGCTGTCGGTCGTCGGTCCCGACACCAGGGCCCGCATCGCCGGCGTCTGGGCCGGCGACATCGTGCCGGCCAAGAAGCCGGCTCCGGACATCTACCTGCTCACCCTGCGCGAGCTGGGCCTGTCCGCCGACGACGCCGTGGTGGTGGAGGACTCCGAGGCCGGGGCGAAGGCGGCGGCCGCCGCCGGCCTGCGGCACATCGTCACCGTCAGCTCGTTCACCGCGGAGGATCCGTTCCCCGCCGCCGCCGTGGTCGTCTCCGACCTGGGCGAGCCCTCGGCGCCCGCCCGCTACCTCGCCGGCGCCGACATCCGTCAGGACGGCGTCGTCACCGTCTCCTCGTTGGAGCGCATCCTGTCCGAGACGCCGGCCCCTCAGGCGAGCGTCCCGGCCTGATCACCGACAGCCGCATGACGCCCCGCCCCACCGTTCCCGGGGCGGGGCATCGTGCGGCCCGAGCGCGCCCACCTACAGGTCGTAGTGGAATTCGAGCCGGATCTTGTCGCCCCGGAACAGGATGCGGGAGTACTCGAACCGCTGACCCCGCGCATCCGAGATCTCCTGGCGCAGCAGCAGCAGCGGCGTCGTCCGCCGGATCTTGAGCAGCTTGGCCTCCTCCGCCGTCGGCAGCGTGGATTCCAGGCTCTCCTCCACCGAACTCATCCGCAGGTCGTACTCGTCCTCCAGGATGACGCACAACTGCCGGTTGACCAGATCGTCGGCGGCCAGTTGGGGCGCCAGCTTCTGGGGAACGAAGGAGGTGTGCAAGCTGATCGGCTCGTTCTCCACCATGCGCACCCGGCGCAGCTGATAGACCTTGTCCTCCGGCGAGATCTTCAGATGCTGGGCCACTCTCACGTCCGCGGTGACCACGTCACTGGACAGCACCCGGGTGGTGGTGGCATAGCCGAGCTGCTCGAGCTGCTCGCGGATGCCCATGTACGCCGGCGACCGGGTGCCGATCTTGCGGTGGGCGACGAACGTACCCTTGCCCTGGACGCGGAACAGCAGCTCCTCGTTGACCAGCTGGGCCAGCACCTGCCGCGCGGTCATCCGGCTGATCCCGTACATCCGGTTCAGCTCGTTCTCCGACGGGATCTTCTGATCGGGCTTCCACTCGCCACGCTCGATCTTGTCCCGCAGCACGTTGGCCAGCTGGATGTACAGCGGCGTCGACCCGCTGCGGTCGAGCGAGACCAGAGCCTCGTCGGTCGATAGGACGGTCATGTCCGGACAACCTCCGCACGGAGCATTGTGTTCCCCCTGGCCGGTGTGGCGCTGTGCAGGACGGCAGTGGCTTCACACAGCAGGAAGAAATATTGCGCCAATTGTACGTCTTCGCGCTCACCGAACGCGGTGGGCGCGCACGCTCCGTTGTCCCACCGTCGCCGGATCGAGACGGAACGGAGCGCCAAATCACATCTTGCCAGCCGAACCTATACATGTATAGAGTTGTATAGCAAGACCGGCGGTACCACTGCCGATTGTCAGGTCGGGATCTCGACGAGGAGAGGGTGCGTTGATCATCGCCCCGGAGCATCCCGGAGATCCCATCCCACCCGACCAGCCGAAGGAAACTCCCGATGCCTGAGACGACGCCCCTCAAGCCGCTTGCCCCGTGGGTCACGCTGAGCTCGACCGACGCCGACTGGGACGCGCTCGACCCGGCCGTCCTGGACACCATGCTCGCCCAGCTGCACCTCATCCGCGCGTTCGAGGAAGAGGTGCTCGTCCTCGCCGGCCAGAAGCTCGTCAACGGCCCGGCCCACTCCTCCATCGGCCAGGAGGGCGGCGCGGTCGGTTCGATCCTGCCGCTGGTCGCCGACGACCAGGTCAACGGCTCCCACCGCGGGCACCACCAGTTCCTGGCCAAGGCCTTCGGTTTCGTCGCGCCCGACGGCATCGACCCGCGCCGCCCGCTGTCGGACAAGATCACCGAGGTCCTCTACAAGAGCATGGCCGAGATCGCCGGCCTGGCCGACGGCTACTGCCGCGGCCGTGGCGGCTCCATGCACCTGCAGTGGATGGAAGCCGGCGCCATGGGCACCAACGCGATCGTCGGCGGCGCCGTGCCGTTCGCCGCCGGTTTCGCCTTCGCCGACAAGCACGCCGACACCACCAACGTCTCGGTGACCTACTTCGGCGACGGCGCCACCAACATCGGTTCGGTCCTGGAGACCATGAACCTGGCCGCGGCCTGGAAGCTGCCGGTCTGCTTCTTCATCGAGAACAACCAGTACGCCGTGTCGACCACCGTCGAGGAGGCCACCGGCGACGCGCGGCTGTCCGCCCGCGGGCTCGGCTTCGGCATCCCCAGCTGGAAGGTCGACGGCATGGACACCGTCGCCGTCTACCTGGCCATGCAGCAGGCGCTGGAGACCATGCGCCACGGCGGCGGCCCGACCGTCATCGAGGTCGACACCTACCGCTACTTCCACCAGAACGGCCCGTTCCCGGGCAGCGCCTTCGGCTACCGGGCCAAGGAGGAGGAGCAGAGCTGGCGCGACCGCGACCCGATCGCCAAGCTCGAGGGCCACCTGCTGCGCCGCGGCCTGTACACCGAGGTCGAACTGGCCGGCGTCCGCAAGTCCATCAAGGGCGCGCTCGGCGAGATCGGCTCCCGGCTGGTCGAGCAGGACCCGAACGGCAAGCCCGGCCAGCAGCGCATCCGGCCCGAGCTGTGGCCGGACCCGGCGTTCGTCGACGTCGGCATCCGCGGCGACCTGTCCTCGCTGGACGGGTTCAAGGTCCGCGAGAACGACCAGTTCACCGCCGACGAGCTGGAGAACCGCAAGTTCGTCGACGTCGTCGCCGACGTGATGGGTGTGCGGATGGCCGAGAACGGCCGGATCGTCGTCATGGGCGAGGACGTGCACCGCCTCAACGGCGGCTCCCGCGGGGCCACCAAGGGCCTGCGCGAGAAGTACGAGGACCGCGTCTTCGGGACGCCGATCTCGGAGGCCGCGTTCACCGGCCT
>NZ_JBMDXT010000291.1:0-2299 GCF_048594475.1 Nakamurella sp.
GTTGACCTCCCGCCCGATCTCGGCGTAGCAGGCCTGGGCCGCACTGGTCACCTCCGCCGCGAACGTGGACTGCAGGTCGTCCAGGTAGTCGACGTCGACCGCGATCCCGTCCCGCTCCATGATGCCGAGCACCGTCATCACGGGCAGTTCGATGTCGGCCAGCAGCGACTTCTGGCCCAGCGACTCCAGGTGCTGCTCGAGCGCGTCGGCCAGGTCGATGATGGCGCGCGCCTTGACCATGTCCCGGGAATCCTGCTCGGCCTGGGCGCTCTCGTTCTCCTCGGGGATGAGCGAGAGCTGCTGGCCGGCGTTCGTGCTGTGCTCCGGATCGAGCGTGCGGTGCAGGTAGCGCTGCACCAGGTCGCCCAAGTCGAAGGTCTGCTGGCCGGGCAGCGCCAGGTAGGCGGCCAGCGCGGTGTCGCAGGCGACGCCGTCGACCGGCCAGCCACGGGCGAACAGGGCGTTGATCGCCGTCTTCAGGTCGTGCCCGACCTTGCGCGGGGTCGGGTCGGCGAACCAGGCGGCCAGCGCCGCCTCGTCGTCCGGGTCGGCCGCGACGACGTCGACGACGGCGGCCTCCCCGTCGGCCGCGGCGAAGGCCAGCGGGTGCACGTCGCCGCCGCCGGGCGCCCAGGTCCCCCGGACCACCAGCCCGACCCGGCCGGCGCCGTGGGCGTCCAACCAGCTCCGGACGGTGCCCGGCGCGAGCCGGTTGCCGGCCACCTCGAACCCCTCGGTGCTGGTCTCGTCGGCCTGCTCGAAGTACTCCAGCAGGCGTTCGCGCAGCACCCGGAACTGCAGGTCGTCGAAGATCTTGTGGACGGCCTCGCGGTCGTACGGCAGACGCACCAGATCGGTGGCCGGGTCGGCGTCGACCGGCACCTCCCGGATCAGCTCGGTGAGCCGGCGGTTGGTCAACACGTGCGGCAGCGCCGCACGCAGCGCGTCGCCGGCCTTGCCGCGGACCTCGTCGACCCGGTCCACCAGCGCGGTCAGGCTGCCGAACTCGCGGATCCACTTGGTGGCGGTCTTCTCCCCCACCCCCGGGATGCCGGGCAGGTTGTCCGACGGATCGCCGCGCAGCGCGGCGAAATCGGGGTACTGCAGCGGCGTCAGCCCGTACTTGGCCTCGACCGCCTCGGGCGTGTAACGGGCCATCTCCGACACCCCGCGCTGCAGGTACAGCAGCGTGACCTGGTCCGAGACCAGCTGCAACGCGTCCCGGTCGCCGGTGCAGATGCGCACCGGCAGCCCCTCGGCGACGGCCCGGGTGGTCAGGGTGGCGATGACGTCGTCGGCCTCGTAGTTCTCCGCGGTGAGGTACGGGATCCGCATCGCGGTCAGCACCTCTTTGATCAGGTCGATCTGCCCGGCGAACTCCGACGGGGAGGTGCTGCGGTTGGCCTTGTACTCGACGTACTCCTCCCGCCGCCAGGTCTGCCGGGACAGGTCGAAGGCGACCGCGACGTGCGTCGGGTTCTCGTCCCGCAGCAGGTTGATCAACATGGAGGTGAACCCGTACACCGCGTTGGTGGTCTGCCCGGTCGTGGTCGAGAAGTTCTCCGGCGGCAGCGCGTAGAACGCCCGGTAGGCCAGGGAGTGGCCGTCCATCAACAGCAGCGCCCGCCCCGGGTCGGCACTGTCGGGGGCGTCGGGGGCGAGCTCCTCGGACTGGTCGGTCATCGGCCCTGTCGTCGCGGTGGTCACGGGGGCGAGTCTAGATTCAGGGTCCGACAGACCCCCTTTGGAGAGTGGATGACCGACTTCCCCGGCCCCGCCGGCGCCCGCGCACTGGCCTCCCTCGGCCCGTCCGCCGACCCGGCGCACATCCTCGAGGTCGTCCGCGGCATGCGCGGCGAGCTGGCCGAACGGCTGGGCATCGAGGTCGTCGAGTTCACCCCGGAGCGGGTGGTCGCGACCATGCCGGTGGCGGGCAACCGGCAGCCGTTCGGCCTGCTGCACGGCGGGGCGAGCGCCGCCCTGGCCGAGACGATGGGCTCGTTCCACGGCTCGCTGGTCGGGGGTGGCCGCGCCCCGCTCGGTATCGACCTGAACTGCACCCACCACCGGTCGGCGACCGGCGGTCTGGTCACCGCGGTGTCCACGCCGATCCACGTCGGGCGGACCATCTGCACCTTCGACATCGTCATCACCGACGAGCAGGACCGCCGGATCTGCTCCGCCCGCCTGACCATCATGCTGCGGGACATGCCCGCCTGAGTCCGCGTCGATCTCCGCGGGGCTTGGGGACCCCGTGGCCCGCCCGGGGGCCCGAGGCCCCGGGGCACGCCGGGGGGGC
>NZ_JBMDXT010000292.1:0-14194 GCF_048594475.1 Nakamurella sp.
AGCCCGGACTGGATCTCGTCGGCGATGAGCAGCACCCCGTGCTCGTCGCACAACGCGCGCACCCCGGCCAGGTAGCCCTCCGGCGGCACGACGACACCCGCCTCGCCCTGGATCGGCTCGAGCAGCACCGCCGCGGTGTCGGGGGTGATCGACTCGGCGATCGCCGACAGGTCGCCGTACTTCACCGTCAGGAAGCCGGGGGTGTAGGGGCCGTAGTGGTCGCGTGCGTCCGGATCGTCGGAGAAGGAGACGATGGTCAGGGTGCGGCCGTGGAAGTTGCCGCCGGCGGTGACGATCTGCGCCCGGTCCTGCGGCACGCCCTTGACCTCGTAGGCCCACTTGCGGGCGACCTTGATCGCCGACTCCACCGCCTCGGCGCCCGAGTTCATCGGCAGCACCATCTCGGTGCCGGTCAGCTCGGCCAGCTCCGCGCAGAACGGCCCGAGCTGGTCGTGGTGGAAGGCCCGCGACGTCAGCGTGACCCGGCCGATCTGCTCGACGGCGGCGGCGATCAGTCCCGGGTGTCGGTGCCCGAAGTTCAGGGCCGAGTAGCCGGCCAGCATGTCCAGGTAGCGCCGCCCGGCCACGTCGGTCACCCAGGCACCCTCGGCGGCGGCGATGACCACCGGCAGTGGGTGGTAGTTGTGCGCGCACCACCGGTCGTCCAGGTCCAGGAAGGTCTGCGGATCGGTGCCGTCGCGATCGGTCATTGCCTGTGCCCTTTCCTAGGCCCTTCGGTGACCGGCGCCCGCGGCGCCCGGAGCCCAGCGTATGGCCGCGCGGCGCCGTCCGTGCGACGGTGAGGGGCGTGGCCAAGAACAAGAAGAACGACGAGCCGCCGCCGAGCCGCGCGTTCCGCGCCCCGGACAGCGGAGGCCGGGACGGCACCGGCGACTTTGATATCGACATCGACATCACGACGATCGCCACCGACGCCATGCCGATCGGGCCGCAGTCCCGGGACGAGGCGGAGGCGGCGCTGACCGAGCTGGGCGAACGCCTGGCCGTGCGGCAGGAGATGCTCTACGCGCAGGGCACGGCGGGCGACCCGCGTCGCGTGCTGCTCGTCCTGCAGGGCATGGACACCGCCGGCAAGGACGGCGTCATCAACCACGTCGTCGGCCTGGTCGACCCGGCCGGCATCAGCCTCGTGTCGTTCAAGAAGCCGACCGCGGAAGAGCTGGCCCACGACTTCCTCTGGCGGATCGAGCGGCAGGTGCCGCGGCCGGGGCGGCTCGGTGTCTTCAACCGGTCGCAGTACGAGGACGTGCTGGTCGTGCGGGTGCACGACCTGGTGCCCGAGGCCGTGTGGTCGGCCCGGTACGCGCAGATCAACGACTTCGAGCGCCGGCTGGTCGACGACCACACCACGATCGTCAAGTGCTTCCTGCACGTGTCCAGGGCCGAGCAGACCGAGCGGCTGCTGGCCCGGCTGGACGACCCGACGAAGTACTGGAAGTACAACCCGGGCGACGTCGACGAGCGCGGCTACTGGGATGCCTACCAGCGGGCGTACGGGGCGGCGATCGGCCGCTGCTCCACCGACGCGGCGCCCTGGTACGTCATCCCCGCCGACCGCAAGTGGTACCGCAACTGGGCGGTCGCCGCGCTGCTGCTGGAGGCGTTCGAGTCGCTCGACCTGCGCTACCCGGACGCCGCCTTCGACGTCGCGCAGGAGCGGCGGCGGGTCCGCGGCAGCTGACCCCGGGCACCGCGCCGCGGGCGGCGGACCCGCCCGGCTCGCCAGGCCCGACGACCACCCCGACCGTCACCCCGGCCGACCAGGCCGACCGACCAGGCCGACCGACCGAGCCGAACGGTCGTGCCGAACGACCACCCCGACCGACCATGCCGAACGACCACCCCGACCGACCCGGCCGACCGGTCGGCCGGTGGAGCCGGCCCGTCGGCCCGACCGGCCTGTCCGGCCTGATCGGCGGGTCGGGAGGCGCCGGGACCGACCCGGCGACCGGCCCGGCCCGCCGCGGACGACAATGGCGCGGTGAGTCAGGGACGGGTGCCCGGGAACGGGCAGAGCGGGCGCGGCCCGTGGACGGTCATCGTGCCGGTCAAGTCCTCGGCCCGGGCCAAGAGCCGGATCCGGCTCGACCCGGCCATGCGGCGCACGCTGGCCCTGATCATGGCCGAGGACACGGTGTCGGCGGCCGTCGGCGCGACGCCGGTCGGCCGGGTCCTGGTCGTCCTGGAGGACTCCCGCGACGGCGCGATGCTCGCCCGGGTGCCGCGGGTGGAGCTGTTCGTCACCGACACCGACGAGCTCAACGCCGCGATCCGGGACGGGCTGGCCGCCCTCGGCCCGGAGCCCGGCCCGGTGGCGGTGCTGCCGGCCGACCTGCCCTCGTTGACCGCCGCCGAGCTGACCGGCGCGCTGGACCTGGCTGCCGCCCACCCACGCAGCGTGGTCGCCGACCGGGCCGGCACCGGCACCACGCTGCTGGCCGCCCGGTCGGCCGACCTGCTCGACCCCCGCTACGGCGCCGGCTCCTTCGCCGCGCACGTCGCCGGCGGGGCGGTGCCGCTGGACGTGCCCGCCCGCAGCGGCCTGCGCCGGGACGTCGACCGGGTGGACAACCTGCGGTCGGTCACCGGCCCGCGGACCCGCGCGGTGCTCAAGCTGCTGGCCTGGCCGGCGCCGGTCGGACCGGAGTTCGCCGGCGGCTGAGCGGCCGTCGCGGCACCGCGCGGGTCCCCGCGAGCGGTACCGTCAGGGGGTGGACCGTCGCTTCCTGCGGCCCGGGTGGATCTTCGGGCACGTGCTGGTACTCGCGGCTGCCCTGACGTGCCTGCGGCTGGGGTGGTGGCAGTGGGAAAGAGCACACGAGAGCGACGGCACCGCCCAGAACCTCGGGTACTCGATGCTCTGGCCCGCGTTCGCCGCGGCCTTCATCTACATGTGGATCCGCTTCCTCAAGCTGGAGAAGATCAAGCAGGCCGAGGACGACGAGCAGGCCGACCGTGACCTGGCCGAACTGCTGACCGAGATCGACCCGCCGGTCGAGTCCGGCCCGGCGGCGACCGCGGGCGCCGGCGCCATCAACGACCGCGTTGACGACCGCGCCGAGGGCGCCGACGCCGACCTGGCCGACCCGGGGGCCGACCGGGCCGAGCGCGCCGCCCGGCAGCGACCCAGCGACGGCTACGTGCTCAGCGTCGCTACCGTGGACGTCGAGGATCCCGACGATCCCGAACTGACCGCGTACAACCAGGCGCTGGCCGCCCTGGCCGAGGAGGACCGCCGCCGTGCCCGTCGACCCCGCCGGTGACATCACCGCCACTCCGACCGCGGCCGGCGCCGCCGCGCCGCCGGCGCGGCCCAAGTCCGCCAAGGTCATGGCCGCGTTCAAGCGTTACAAGATCGCCGCGTTCATCGTCGGCTGGGGCCTGTTGCTGCTGTGCGCCGCGATGGTGCTGAAGTACCTGTTCGACCTGCCGCAGTTCGTCGTGATCTGGGGTCCCATCCACGGCGCGCTGTTCGTCGGCTACGTGATCCTGGCCTTCGACCTGGCCTACAAAGACCGCTGGTCGCCGCTGGGCACGCTCTGGGTGCTGGTCGCCGGCACCATCCCGTTCGTTTCCTTCGTCGCCGAGAAGCAGGTGCAGCGCAAGATCCTGGCCGGCGGCCGGATGTAGCCGGACGGCCGGCGCCCCGGCGCCGGCCCCGCCCTCTACTCGGGCCTGCGGACTCCGCGGCGCTCGCTGCGACCACCTGAGGTGCCCGGCCCGGTCCATGCTCG
Source organism: Nakamurella sp. (assembly GCF_048594475.1). Lineage (NCBI taxonomy): Bacteria > Bacillati > Actinomycetota > Actinomycetes > Nakamurellales > Nakamurellaceae > Nakamurella > Nakamurella sp. The sequence continues at coordinate 3,756 of NZ_JBMDXT010000292.1, forward strand.
CCCGGCCGAGCGCGAGATAGACCTCGCTGCGAAATTTCACACTACTCGGGATGGGTGACGGAGTAATACATCCGATACTCTGGGTCACGGATGCATCAGCGGCGGGGGAGGAGGCGCGGTCGTGCCCAGGCTCGTCACCCTTCTCGCGTCGGTCGCTCTCGCGCTGGCCGGCGCCGGTCTCGCCCCGTCCCCGGCCGCGGCGCCGGCGATGCCGGTCGCGGCGTCCGCCGGAGCGGCCGGTCCGGCGACGGTGATCCCCTGGCGGCCGTTCGCCGCCACCAGCCCGTTCAACGTGCCGATCGCCGGTTCTCCTGCGCTCGACCCGAACAGCGCCGCGATGGTGGCCCGGGTCGCCCGGGACGGGATGGGCTACGCCAATCTGGTCGAGTTCGGCATCCCGATCTACGAGGCGTCCGCGTCGACCCCGCGGGTCACGGTCCGGTGCACGATCACCTCGTGGGGGCCCTGCCCGTTCGCCGCGGCGCCGCGGGCAATGCCCGCGAGCGCCCGGCCGAGCAGCGGCAGCGACGGCGCGATGGTGGTCGTCGACCGGGCCGCCGGCACGATCGACGAGTACTGGCAGGCCGCCCCGGCGACCGGCGGCTGGACCACCAGCTGGGGGGCGATCAACCCGCTGACCGGCTCCGGGTGGGGCGGCGGCAGCACCGGTGCGGGCGCGTCCCGGCTGGCCGGGGTCGTCCGGGTGGCCGAGATCCACGCCGGCACCATCCCGCACGCGCTGGTGGTGCAGTCCGACAACGTCTGTGCCGGCACCGTGCGGGCGCCGGCCCTCAAGACCGACGGCGACTCGACCCGGCCGGACTGCATCCCGGAGGGCGCCCGGCTGCAGCTCGACCCGGCCATCGACGTCGCGCGGATCCCCGGCATCACCCCGGGCGAGATCACGGTGGCCCGGGCGCTGCAGGTCTACGGCGCCTACCTCGTCGACCGGGCCGGCACCTCGCTGGCCGTCAGTTTCGAGGTGGCGCCGGACGCGACCGCGGCCGGACCCGGGTCGGCGTACGCCCAGGCCGGCTTCGGCTGGGACTACGACGGCATGCCGCACATTCCCTGGGGTGCCCTGCGCGTCCTGCAGGCCTGGAACGGCTGAGCCGTCCCGCCACCCCGTCTGCTACTGAGGGTAGTTCGGCGGTACTCTGAGTGATCGGAGGCAGGGTGCTGTCCGCCGCGGACCGGGGGTGGTGACTCGTGCGACGCTGCGCGGGACGAGTGGTGGCGCTGCTGGCCGCGGTGGGGCTGGCGGCCGCCTGCTCGTCACCACCGGGTCCGGCGGATCCGGCCTCGTCCTCGCCCGCGAACCAGCCGTCCGCACCGTCCGAGGCGGCGTCGTCGGCGTCGGCGTCGGCCGCCGGTCCGGGCTCGTCGGCCGATCCGGCCACGTCCGGGTCGGCCGCGCCGTACGCGCCGGTCACGGGTCCGGTCGGGCCCTCGGGTGCGTCCCCGGGCCCGGCGCCGACGGGGACGGCCGAGCGGCCGTTCGCGGCGTCCAGCCCGTTCAACGTGCCGGTGGCCGGCGACCCCGCGGTGGATCCCGACAGCGCGGCGATGGTCGCCCGGATCAGCCGGGCCGGGCTCGGGCACGCCAACCTGGTCGAGTTTGGCATCCCGATCTACGAGGCGACCGCGGACACGCCGCGCCACCCGGTCCGCTGCACGATCACCGAGTGGGGCGTCTGCCCGATGGACGGCAACCCGCGCCCGATCCCGGACGATGCCGTGCCCAACCCCGGGCGGGACGGGGCGATGGTGGTCATCGACCGCGCGGCCGGCACCGCCGACGAGTACTTCCAGGCGGCGGAGGCGGACGGCACGTGGACCACCGGGTGGGGTGAGATCACGTCGCTGACCGGGTCGGGGTGGGACGGCGGCACCACCGGGGCCGGCGCGTCCCGGCTCGGTGGGGTCATCCGGGTCGCCGAGATCGGGGCCGGCGCCATCCCGCACGCGTTGGTGCTGGAGAGTGACACCGCCTGCAGCGGCACCTTCCGCCCGCCCGCGCTCAAGACCGACGGCGAGTCCGACCGGGCCGACTGCATTCCCGAGGGTGCCCACCTGCAGCTCGACCCGTCGATCGACGTCGCGGCGATCCCGGACATCACGCCGGGCGAGATCGCGGTCGCCCGGGCGCTGCAGCAGTACGGCGGCTACCTGATCGACCGGGCCGACACCTCGCTGGCCATCGGGTTCGAGGTCGCCCCCGACGCCAGCCCGAGCACCCCGGGGGCGGTGTACTCGCAGGCCGGCCTGGCCTGGGACTACTACGGCATGCCGCACATCCCGTGGGACCGGCTCCGGGTGCTCGCCCCGACCGGCTGATCGGTCGCGACGGGTCGGTCTGCCGGCCGCGACGGGAAGGCCGACCGGCCGGGACGGATTGGCTGACCGGCCGGGACGTGACCGGCCGGGACGGGACCGGCCGGTCAGGTCCGGGTGGCCTGGACGGCGTCCCGGTAGGCCGGCACCGCCTTGTCCACGACGGCCGACCAGGAGGCGGCGTCGTGGACCCGTTGCACCGCCTGCGCGCCCATCCGGTCGGCGGCGGCCGGATCGTCGAGGACCCGGATCAGCGCCGCGGCCACGGCCGCCGGGTCGGGCGCGGTCAGCAGGCCGGTCTCGCCGTCGATGACGGCGTCGCTCATCGACCCGACGTCGGTGGCCACGACCGGCCGGCCGAACGTGTACGCCATGTGCACGCTGCCGCTGATGTTGACCGTCGAGTAGGTGAAGATGACCACCCGGTGCGCCGCGAACAGGCCGGGGACGTCCTCCATCGGGACGTACCCCGGGCGCAGGTCGACGTTGCCGATCTCGGCCGCCCGCCGGCCGATCGCGGCCGGATCGACGTCCGGCATCACCGGGCCGGCCAGGGTCAGCCGGATCTCCGGCCGCGTCGCCCGGACCAGCGCGAAGGCGTCGAGCAGCAGCGGCAGGTTCTTGTAGGTGGTCCAGGACCCGAAGAACAGGATGTTCGGCGGCGCCGCGGACGGCGGTGGGGTCTGATCTCCGGCGAGCACCGCGGAGTAGTCGCCGTGCCCGCAGACGGCGACCCGGGTCAACCCGGGGAACGCGGACTCCAGGGTGGCCCGCGGGCCGTCGCCGAGCACGAGGACCAGATCGCAGGCCCGGTAGGCCCGGTCGAGCAACCGGCGGGTCAGCCGGCCGCCCTTCTCCACCGAGTCCGAGCCGCCGTTGACGTCGTAGGGCAGCGGGTTGTGCGCGACGTCGACCAGCGCGACGCCGGGGCAGCGCTTGGCCAGCCGCAGGAACAGGGCGCTGTCCAACGGGTACCGCAGCTCGCCGAACTGGGCGAGATCGGGCTGCAGCCGGCGGAGCAGGCCGGTGGCCCGCCGCCACGACTCGACCAGCCGCAGTGCCCGGCCGACCCGCCGGAGCTTGCGCCGCAGGAACGAGCCGCCCAGATCGACGTTGGGGTCCCACGTCGGGAACAGGCTGACCACCTCCAGACCCGGGGTGGCCGAGCGCAGCTCGGGACCCGGACCGGTCAGCAGCAGCACCCGGTGCCCCTGCCGGGCCAGGGCCTCGCCGAACAGGAACGTGAACTGGAACATCCCGCCGGTGGGCAGGAACTCGACCAGCACGATCGTCAGCGGCGGGCCGTCCGGACCCGCGCCGGCGGTCACGGCCGGCCCGCGCGCCCCGGTCGGTGCCGGAGTCGGGGCCGGGGCCAGGGGCGGGGTGAGCGGAACGGACTCAACGGCCATGCGGACCCACCATGCTCTCCCGGGTGCTGTTCTCGGTGCGGTCGTCCGTGGTGTCCGCGGTGGTGTCCGTGATGCCGTCCCCGGGGCCGGCCGGGTCGCCGTCCGGCCGGTCGTTCTCCGGTCCGGCGAGGTGACGCGCGGGCCGGTCGCCCCCGCGCGGCTCACCGCTCGGGCCGGCACCGAGGTCACCGGCCGGGACGTGGTGGTCGGCAGCGGCGACCGGCTCGGCGGGCGCGTCCGGCTCGGTCGCCGGTTCCGCGGCGTCGCCCGCCGGCTCCGCCGACCGCCGTTCCCGCCTGGTCCGCAGGGTCGTCATCAGGTGGTAGACGGCCTGCTGGACGCCCACCCCGACGATCAGCGCGACGACGACGGCCAGCGCCAGGAGCACGATCGGCGAGGTGCCGGCGGCGGTGGCCGTGCCGGCCGCACCGTGCACCAGGTCGGTGCGGTAGGGCTCGGACAGGTTGGCCAGGTAGGCCGTCGCCAGGGTGGTGGTGGCATCGGCGACCTGCTCGGCGACGGCGGCCGAGCCGGCCGTGGTCCGGACCAGGATCACCGAGGTGTCCGGTACCACTGTCACGGCCGTGGACAGGCCGGCCTTCTGCTCGGCGCTCAGGTTCAGGTTCTGCGCGGCCTGGTCCTGGAACCGCAGGTTGTCGGCCACCTCGGCGAACGTGGCGACGATCTGCCCGCGGCTGAGGGTCTCGTAGTAGGCGGCCGAGTCCGAGGTGTCCAGGGCGGCGCTGGGCAGCACCACCAGGACGGACTCGGCGGTGTACTTGGGCTTGGACGTCAGGGCCAGCCCGGCGCCGGCGACGACGATCAGGAGCGCGGCGATCGCCCCGGCCAGCACGCTGATCCGGACCTCGCGCCGGGCGAAGCGGCCCCGCCCGGTCATGGGTGCCCGACCGCGGCGGTTCCGTCGGTGGCGCCGCTCCCGACGGCGGTGGCGCCGCCCCTGACGGCGGTGGCGCCGGGATCGGCGGCGGGGGTCGTCCCGTCCGGGGCACTCCGGCGGCCGGCCAGCACGGCTCGATAGAGGTCGGCGAGCCGGGCCGAGAGCCGGTCCAGCCCGTGGCCCTGCTCGGCCCGCAGCCGGGACGCCCGGGACATCCGCCGCCGGGTCTCCCGGTCGGTGATCACCTCGCCGAGCGCGTCGGCCAGCGCGGCGTCGTCCCCGGGTTCGACGACCCGGCCCTCGACGCCGTCCCGGATCAGGTCGGGCACCGCGCCGATCGAGGTGCCGACCACGGGCAGCCCGGAGGCCATCGCCTCGATGATCGCGATCGGCTGGCCCTCGAGAAACGAGGGGAGGGTGAAGATGTCGGCCTGCGCCAGCCGGGCCTTGATCTGGTCGCCGTACTCCGGGCCGACCATGGCCTCGCGCAGGCCGGCGGCATCGAACTCGGCGACGATCTCGTCGTACTCGGTCTGCGGGGTCGGTCCCTGGCCGCCGACGACCACCAGCCGCCAGTCCCGGACACCCCGCTCGCGCAGCCGCCGGGCCGCCCGGGCCCGTTCGAACAGCCCCTTGCGCCGGCAGATCACCCCGACGAACAGCACGGTCGGCGGCTCGCCGTCCGCGTCGCCGGGCGGGAAATCGGCCAGATCGACCGCGTTGTCGACGGTCTCGACCCAGGTGCCGGGGGCCAGCGACCGCATGGTGGCGGTGCCGACGGTCGAGACGGTGCAGACCAGGTCGGCCAGACCCAGCGTGCGCAGGGCCAGCCGGTCGACCCGGCCGTAGGCGGCGAACTCGGGCCGACCGGCATTGCCGACCGCCGAGTGCACGTGCGCGATGAGCTTGGCCCGGCCGGCCGCGGCGGCCAGGTTCAGCGCCGCCGCGCGCAGCGACGGCAGGCCGGGGTCGGCGACCAGCTGCAGGTGCACGATGTCGGCGTGGCGGGACGCCTTGAACACGTGCCAGGCGTCGACCAGCGCGAACCGGACGTTGTCCAGGTTGAACCGGCCACCCTCGCGGGTCGCGACCCGGGCCGTGTTGAGCAGCTGGACGTCGAAATCCCTGGCCAGGATCGGATCTTCGGTGATCGTCTCGGCGAAGGTGGCGATGCCGCCGCGCATCGGCCGCGCCTCGGCCACGACCACCACCAGCGGTCGGCGCCCGTCCGCGCCCGGTCGGGCCGCCCGGCTCATGCCGTCACCGCGACCCGGCCGTGGGCGTCGATCGCCTTCTGGTAGACCGCGTACAGCGACCGGGCCCAGAGCCGGGCGTCGAACAGTTGCTCCATCCGCGCGCGGCCGGCCCGGCCCATCCGCTCGCGCAGATCGGGATCGTCCAGCAGGCGCAGGATGGCCGCGGCAAGGCCGGCCGCGTCGCCCGGCGGCACCAGCAGGCCGGTCTGACCGTCGGCGACGATGTCGGCGATCCCGCCGACGTCGCTGGCGACCACCGGCCGGCCGCACCCGCCCGCCTCCATCAGCACGGTCGGCAGGTTCTCGCCGTAGATCGACGGCAGCACCGTCAGGTCGGACCCGCGCAGCACGTCCGGGATGTCCGAGCGCATGCCGGCGAAGATCACCGTCTCGGCGAGCCCGAGCCGGTCCACCTGGGCCCGCAGGGCGGGTTCCTGCTCGCCGGAGCCGACGAGCAGCAGCCGGGCGGCCGGTTGCCGGGCCAGGACCGCGGGCCACGCGTCGATCGCGTGGGTGATGCCCTTGAAGTCGCGCAGCGCGGCCAGGATCGTCACGACCGGCCCGTCGTCCCGGTCGACGCCGAGATCGGCGGGCAGCGGGGCGGTCCCGCCGCCCGGAGGGGGAGTGAAGTAGTCCAGGTCGATGCCGTTGTGCACCACCGTCCACGACGCCGGTACGGGCCGGCCGCGGCGGTACCGCTCGGCGAAGGAGTCCAGCGAGGCCTGCGAGACGAAGATCGCGGCGTCGCTGCGGGTGGCGATCTCCACGGCCAGCCGCTCGCGGCCCGAGGCCCGTCCCGACAACGGGCGGTGGACGTGATGGAAGGTGCCGACCACCGGGATGCCCGCCCGCCGGGCCGCCGGGATGGCCATCGTCATCGACATCTCCAGATGGGCGTGCACGACGTCCGGCCGGGTCCGCCGCAGCAGCGCGACCAGGCGGCGGTAGCCGGCCACGTCCAGGGTCCGCTTCACCCCCAGGTACTCCGGCTCGACCCCGGACTCCCGCAGCAGCGGCTCCAGCTTGGACCGCTCGGGGGACCGGCCGTGCAGGCTCAGCACGGACAGGTCGATGCCGGCGTCGGCGCTGACCCGGCCGAGTTGCGCGATCAGCGTCTCCGCGCCGCCGAGTTTCAGGGCGTCCACCACCGTGAGTACCCGCACGCTCATCTCCTCCATCGACGCGCCCGGCCCGGATCGAGACGGATCCGGACCGATCCAGCCCGCTCAGATCGTCCGCGGAACGAAACCCACACCCTGTCTGCTACACCCGATCAGACTATACTCAAGACCGAAAAGGCGAGACATGAGACACGTAGTGAAGAATCTGTCCCTCGAAGGTGGGTATTCGAGCGATTGAGCGCTCGAATGCTCACCCGGCGTGGCGGTCCGGCGGTCGTGCACCTCCGCGGGGCTGATCCGGTCCCGAAAGGGGAATCGTCATTTCTCCGGTCGACAACGATGACCCCCGGCGGGACCTGCGGACCGATGTCCCGCCCGAGCCGGATCTCGACGAGCGGGTCGACACCGACGCGACCGGCGCGCTGGCCCGCCGTTCGGTGGGCGGGTTCCTGTGGACCACCCTGGCCTGGGGGTCGAACCGGATCGTCATCCTCGGTCTGACCCTGCTGCTGGCCCGGCTGCTCACCCCCGAGGACTTCGGGGTGGTCACCGCCGCGGTGACCATCATCGCGATGCTCGACGCCGCCCTGGATCTCGGCGTCGGCGCGGCCGTGGTCGCCCGGCAGGAGCAGGGCATCACCGCCGCCACCCGGATGGCGATGACCATCAACCTGGGCATCAGCGCGGTCATCAGCCTGGCCGGGATCGCCGCGTCGCCGTGGATCGCCGCCGTGTTCGACGCCGACGCGCAGGCGAACGTCTTCGCGCTGCTGTTCCTCTACCCGCTGTTCCGCGGAGCGGGCCAGGTCAGCGACGCGGTGCTTAAGCGCGACCTGCAGTTCAAGCGGCGGACGGCGATCGACCTGACCCGAGCCGCGGTGCGCGTGTGCATCTCGGTGCCGCTGGCGCTGACGGTCGGCGGCGCGTTCAGCATCGCGGCCGGCATCGTCGGCGGCGAGCTGGTGGCGATGCTGCTGCTGTGGATCCTGGTGCCGATCCGGCCGGCGCTGCGCGCGCACTGGCACCTGGCGCCCGACCTGCTGCGGTTCGGTGGCCTGGTCACCGTCATCCGGGTGCTGGGCTCGGTGCGGGCGTCGGCCGACTACCTGGTCGTCGGCGCGATGATCGGCACCACCGCGCTGGGCTATTACGGGATGGCCTACAAGCTGCCCGAGCTGGTCATCGAGAACGTGCTGTGGATCTTCTCCGCGGTCGCCCTCTCGACGTACTCCAAGGCCCGGGTGATCAGCGAGGACGTGCTGACCTCGGGCATGCTCCGGGCCACCCGGCTGCTGTCCATCTACGGGCTCACCGCCGGCGTCACGCTGGCCGTCCTGGCCCCCGAGGCCGTCCCGGTGCTGTTCTCCGCCCAGTGGGCGCCGGCGATCACGCCGATGGTCTTCATCTCGCTCGCCCTGGGTCTGATGGCGGTCGGCTGGGCCAGCGGTGACGTCTTCACCGCCACCGGACGGCCGGGAACGCTGGTGGCCCTTGACATTCCGGCCACCGTCCTGCTGATCGCGGGCTTCGTGGTGGCGGCCGACCACGGCCTGGTGGCGGTGGCCGCCGCGCTGCTGGTCTTCAACCTGGTCTACTGCGTCGCCCGGCTGGCCCTGGTCCGCTACGCGCACGGCACTGCGTGGCCGCGGCTGCTCGGCGCGGTCGCGCCGGCCGTGGCCATCGCCGCGGTGACCGGAGGGGTCGGCCTGCTGGTCCGCTCGTTCCTGCCCGACGGCCGGTTCGTGACCCTGGTCGTCGTCGCGTTGGCCTGCGCGGTGGCGGCGCTGGGGGCCGGCCTGGTGTTCGCCCGGACGACGGTGACCGACACCATCGCCCTGCTCCGCCGGCGCCGGGTCGGCGCCGGATGACGCCCGCACCGCGTGGGCGCCCGCCGGTTCCCGTCCCGTCCACCAGGAGGCATCCATGACCGCCACCCAGACGCCGGACCTGGCCGGTGCGTCCCGGACGACCGGCCGGGTCGTGCTGATCACCGCGACCGAGACCGAGCCCCGCTCGTTCGGCAAGCAGGTCGTGCTCGGCGGGATGCTCGACCATCTCTGCGCCCGGCTCGGCCCGGACCAGGTGCACGTCGTCCTGATCGGGCGGGCCGGGATCGACCGCCCGCCGGTGCCCTACCGGCGGCACGTCATCGCCAAGCCGTCGGCCGCCGACCAGCTGGCCGCGGTCGCGGGCCGGGTGCTCGGCCCGGCGCACTCCTCGCTGCAGGAGGCGGCCCTGTGGTCGGACGCCACCCTCGCCGCCCTGGCCGAGACCCTGGCCGAGGTGCGGGCCGATCTGCAGATCTGGGACACCATGCGCACCGGGCAATACGCCCGTCGGCTGGGCCGCAAGCCCCGGGTGCTGTACGCCGACGACCTGTTCTCCAAGCGGTACGCCAGCATGCTGGAGCGGCTGGACCAGGACGCCGCGGGCGGGCGGGGGGCGAAGGTCGCCGACCCGCTGGGGGAGTTCGGCAAGCTGCTGCCCGGCGCCGCGGCGAAGGTGGTCGGGCGCCGATCGGTCTTCCGGCGGCTGCTGCAATTGGAACGCACGCTGACCGCCCGGTCCGAGGAACGGGCGCCCGCCGAGTTCGACGCGACCTACCTGGTCAACGCGCAGGAGGCGGCCGAGCTGCGCGAGCGCACCGGCGACCCCACCGTCGGCACCCTGCTGCCGTTGCTGCCCGAACCGGCCGTGCGCGAGCGGCGCTGGGCCGGCGGGCCGGTCTTCGTCTTCCTCGGCGGTCTGGACTTCGCGCCGAACCGCGACGGCCTGACCTGGTTCCTGGGCACGTTCCGCGAGCAGGTGCTGGCTGCGGTGCCCGACTTCCGCCTGCTGGTGGTCGGCCGGGGGTCGGCCAACCTGCCGGCCGAGGCCGCGGCCTGGGGCGCCCGGGTGCGCGCGCTGGGCTGGGTCGACGACCTGGACGAGGTGCTGGGGTCGTGCGCGGCCCTGCTGTCGCCGCTGCGCGTGGGCAGCGGGACCAAGATCAAGGTGCTCGAGGCGCTGGCCCGCGGGCTGCCGGTGGTGGCGACCCGGGCCGGGGTGCTGGGGCTGCCGGTCGGCGAGCCGGACGGTGCCCTGGTCGCGGCGGACCCGGCGGACCTGCCCGGGCTGCTGGCCCGGGCCGCGGACCCGGCGGTCAACCGGGGGCTCGCCGCAGCCGCCCGCGGCAGCTGGGAGCGCACGTTCTCGCCGGCCGTCGTCGGGCCGGCCTACGACACCGCGTTCGGCCTGCGACCCGCCCCCGCATCGGCCCGCCGATGACGCGCCGGGCGGCCCGGGGCCGGCGATGAAGGACCTGCTGCTGGTGGGCGGCGCCGTCGTGCTGCTGGCCTTCGTCGTGCTGGCCATCCGGTTTCCCCGGGTGTCCCTGCTGACGCTGGTCGCGCTGGACGTGTCGAACATCAACGGGGTCATC
>NZ_JBMDXT010000293.1:0-4188 GCF_048594475.1 Nakamurella sp.
GCGCAGCCGGGGCCACGGTCCCGTCCGCCACCGGCGGCGGAAGGTCCGCCGGGCCAGGGCCGGCGCGGCCCGCCGCGGGTCGATCCCGGCCGCCACCCGCACCGCGCGCAGGCGGGCGAGCGCGTTGATCGGCCCGGCCGCGCCGGGCAGCACGTCGAGCATCCGCAACCACCGGGGGAGCCGGCCGAGCGTGTAGTGCGACCGGGGACGCAGCCGCCCGGCCAGGGCCCGGTCGAGCACCTCCGACTTGTACCGGGCCATGTCGACCCCGGCCGGGCAGTCGCTGGCACAGGCCTTGCAGGACAGGCACAGATCGAGCGACTCGTGCACCGCCGGGTCGCGCCAGTCGACCCGGGCCGTGCCCTGGGCCAGCTCCTGGAGCACCCGGGCCCGGCCGCGGGTGACGTCCTTCTCGTCACCCGAGGCGCGGAACGACGGGCACATGAAACCGCCGGCCGGGCCGGTGTCGGCCCGGCACTTGCCGACGCCGACGCACCGGTGCAGGGCGGCGGTCAGGTCGCCGCCGTCCTGCGTGAAGGCGAACCCCCGGCCGGCCGGCAGCGGCCGGGCCGCCGGCCGCCGCAGGTCGGCGTCCAGCGCGGCCGGCCGGACCAGCACCCCGGGGTTGAGCAGGTCGTCCGGGTCGAACAGGTGCTTGACGGCGGCGAACGGCGCGATCGCGGCGGGCGAGTACATCAAGGGCAGCAGTTCGCCGCGGGCCCTCCCGTCGCCGTGCTCGCCCGAGCAGGATCCGCCGTGCGCGACCACCAGCCGGGCCGCGGCCAGCATGAACGCGCGGAACTCGCTCGTGCCCGTCGCCAGCGGGAAGTCGATGCGGATGTGCACGCAGCCGTCGCCGAAGTGCCCGTACGGCACCCCGGTGAGGCCGGCGTCGGACAGCAGGGTCTCGAACTCGCGCAGGTAGGCGCCGAGCCGATCCGGGGGCACCGCGGCGTCTTCCCAGCCCGGCCACGCCGGCCGGCCGTCGGGCGTCCGCCCGGCCAGGCCGGCACCGTCGGCGCGGATCCGCCAGAGCGCGGTCGCGTGCGGGCCCGCCGGGAGCACGAGGGAGTCGACCGCGCCGCCGTCGGCGACCATCGCCCGGGCCTGGTGCGCCGCCTGGGCGGGGGAGTCGCCGCCCACCTCGACCATCAGCCAGCCGGCGCCCCGCGGCAGGTCGGGCACGGCGTGCGGGCCGCGGGCGTGCCGGAGGACGTCGACGATCCGCGCGTCCAGGCCCTCGACCGCGTGCGGCCGGTGCGCGAGCAGGGCGGGAACGGCGTCCGCGGCGTGCGCCATGTCCGGGTAGCCCAGCACGACCAGCAGCCGGACCGGGCTGATCGGCACCAGCCGGACGGTCGACCGGGTGACCACACCGAAGGTGCCCTCGCTGCCGACGAAGGCGCGGGCCGCGCGGCGGCCGTGCTCCGGCAGCAGGTGCTCCAGGCCGTAGCCGGAGACCTGACGGGAGAACCGCCCGAACTCGGTGCGCAGGAGCCCGAGGGCGGAGTCGACGACGGCGTCCAGGCCGGGCACCTGCCCGGCTCCCGAGCCGAGGGTCGTGCGGCGGCCGTGACCGTCCACCACGTCGAGGTCGATGACGTTGTCGCTGGTCCGCCCGTAGGAGACGGCATGGACGCCGCAGGCGTTGTTGCCGATCATTCCGCCGATCGTGCAGCGGTCCTGGCTGGAGGGATCCGGCCCGAATCGCAGGCCGAGCGGGGCGACCCGGCGCTGCAGATCGGTCAGGACGACCCCCGGTTCGACGACGGCCGTCCGGGCATCGGCGTCGACGTCCAGCACCCGGTCCAGCCGGCCCAGGTCGAGCACGATGCCGGGACCACCCGCGTTGCCGGCGATGGAGGTGCCGCCGCCGCGGGCGGTCACCGGCACCCGATGCGCGCGGGCGACGTCGACGACGGCGGCGACGTCGTCGGCGTCGGCGGGGTGCACGACGACCCGCGGGATGACCCGGTAGTTGCCGGCGTCCGAGGAATATTCGGCCCGGCGGCGCGCCCCGTCCTCGACCGGGCCGGCCACGGCCGCGCGCAGGTCGGCGGTCAGGTCGGCGGCCCTGTCGGCGGCCCCGTCGGCGGGATTGTCGGGGCGGGCTGCGGGCACGTCATCGATCCTGCCTGCCGCAGCCCGCCGCCGGGCGGCCCCCCGCCGATGTCGCCGGCGGTCGACGGCGGGGTTGCCGGCTCGCGGGCTCGTGCCGGTCACCGGAACGGCTTCGTGGTGTCCTCCGGGCGGGCGCCGGCGCCGTCCGGTGGTCGACGGGGGGTGACGCCGGAGATCACTCGTCCGTATCATCCTGTTCATCCGCTTGGCCGCGTTCGGGGCTGCAGTGGACCGAAGATAGGGCCCGGATCGCCGGCCGGGCCGGATCGAGGTGATGTGGCGGACATCGGCGATGGTTGAGTCAACTGAATCGGTTCAGCTACCATCCGTAGCGACCTGTTGACCCAGCCGGGCCGACCGGCCCGCCGACCGGGGTGAGTGACGATGCGCAACGAGGTTCAACTGATCGCCTATGCCGACCGGCTGGGCGGGGATCTGCCCGGCCTGGCCGAGGTCCTGCGGACCGACCTGGCGGGCGCGTTCGGCGGGGTGCACATCCTGCCGTTCTTCACCCCGTACGACGGGGCGGACGCCGGATTCGACCCGGTCGACCACACGGCGGTCGACCCCCGCCTGGGCACCTGGGCCGACGTCGAAGAGATCGCCCGGACCCACGAGATCATGGTCGACCTGATCGTCAACCACGTCTCCTCCGATTCGGCGGCCTTCCTCGACGTCCGGGAGAAGGGTGAGGCGTCGCCGCACTACCCGCTGTTCATGACCATGTCGACGGTCTTCCCGGAGGGTGCCCGGGAGGCGGAGCTGGCCCGGATCTACCGGCCCCGCCCGGGGCTGCCGTTCACGCCCTACCGCCTCGGTGGGCAGCTGCGGTTCGTCTGGACGACGTTCACCCCGCAGCAGATCGACATCGACATCCGGTCCGAGCAGGGTCACGGCTACCTGCTGTCCATCCTGGACGCCGTCGCCGCGGCCGGCGTGCGGCTGGTGCGTCTCGACGCCGTCGGGTACGCGGTCAAGACCGCCGGCACCAGCTGTTTCATGACGCCGGAGACCTTCGACTTCATCTCCGCGTTCGCCGCGCTCGCGCGGGAGCGGGGCATCGAGGTGCTGGTCGAGGTCCACTCGTACTACAAGCGCCAGGTCGAGATCGCCGAACGGGTCGACCTGGTCTACGACTTCGCCCTGCCGCCGCTGGTGCTGCACGCCCTCTACACCGGGGACGGGGCCGCGCTCACCCGGTGGCTGCGGGAACGGCCGCGCAACGCCATCACCGTGCTGGACACCCACGACGGCATCGGCGTCATCGACGTGGGACCGGACCAGACCGTCGAACCGGGGGAGGAGCCGCGGCCCGGACTGCTCACGCCCGCGCAGATCGACGAGCTGGTGGAGGGCATCCACCGGCACTCCGGCGACACCTCCCGGCTGGCCACCGGCGCCGCTGCCAGCAACCTGGACCTGTACCAGGTCAACTGCACGTTCTACGACGCCCTCGGTGCCGACGACGCCCGTTACCTGGCCGCCCGGGTGATTCAGCTGCTGACCCCGGGCGTCCCGCAGATCTACTACATGGGCGCGCTGGCCACCGGCAACGACGTCACCCGGTTGCGGCGCACCGGGGTCGGCCGCGACATCAACCGGCACGTCTACGAACGGACCGAGATCACCGCCCACACCAAGCGGCCCGTGGTCCGGGCGCTGCTGGCGCTGTGCGCCTGGCGCAATCAGCTGCCCGCCTTCGACGGTGACGTCGATGCCGTCCTGGACGGCTCCGTCCTGACCCTGACCCGCCGCGGTGTGGCGGTGCCGGAGGCGTTCGCCCGGGCCGAGGTGGACCTCGCCTCCGGGGCCGTCGCCCTGAGCTGGAGCGGGCCCGCCGGGTCCGGTTCCACCGACGACCTGCTGGCCACTCCGCCGGCGGTCTGAACCACCGAGGGGTCGGCGTCCGGCCGGTCATCGCCCGACGAGCGGTCGGACGCCGCGGTGGGGTGCGGTATTGTCTTCATCGCCCGGGGCAGCCCGGGCGGTGACCGGGATGTGGCGCAGCTTGGTAGCGCACTTGACTGGGGGTCAAGGGGTCGCAGGTTCAAATCCTGTCATCCCGAC
>NZ_JBMDXT010000294.1:0-3818 GCF_048594475.1 Nakamurella sp.
CGGCGCGAACACCTACACCGGCGCGACGAGCGTCGCCGGCGGCACGCTCACCGTCGCCGCGGCTCCCGAGATCGCGCCGGTGCTGGCGGCCGTCACGCAGCGGGAGGGGTTGACGGCGGCCGGCTGCGCCGTCGCGATCGAACCGGCCGACCCCGCCGAGGTGGCGTCGAGCGGGACGACGGGCGCCGCGGTGTGGATCCCGGATGCGTCCATGTGGCTGGCCCGGGCGGCGGCCGCCGGCCTGGCGGTGCCCGACCGCGCGCCGTCGATCGCCACCAGCCCGGTGGTGTTCGCCCTGTCCGGATCGGCGGCCCAGCAGCTCGCCGCGAGCGGCGGGAGCACCGACGTGGCCGGCCTGCTGGCCACCCGCAGGACCGCCGCACCGATCCGGATCGGCCTGGCCGACCCCGATCGGTCGGCGGCCGCCGTCGCCGCGGTCCTGGCGGCCCGGGCCTCGGTCACCGGGACGCCGGACGCCCGGGCCGCGCTCACCTGGGCGGTCCGGTCGAGCCCGGACGACCTGCCGGTGCCCGCCGGCGACCTGCTCGACCGGCTGGCGGCCGACCCGTCGACCGCGGTCGCGGTCGGCGAGCAGGCGGTCGTCGCTCGCGACCGGTCCGCCGGCGGCGACCCGATCCGGGTCGTCTACCCGGGCGCCGGCGCGTTCGTCCTGGACTATCCGGTCTCCGCCGTCGGCACCGATCCGGCGACCCGGGCGGCCGCCGCCGACCTGGCCGCCGCGTTCGGCTCGGACCCGGTGCGCGCCGCCCTGCAGGACGCCGGCTTCCGCGCCCCCGACCAGTCGGCCGGTCCCGCCCTGCCCACCGGCGGCGGACTGGACCCGAACCACCGGGAGCCGGCCGACCCGCCCACCGCGCAGGCCGTGGACGACGCCATCCGCAGCGTGCAGCTCACCAACGAGCCGTCCCGGATGCTGGCCGTCATGGACATCTCCGGGTCGATGCGGGCGGCGGTGCCCGGGACCGACGAGGACCGGATCGGGCTGGCCAAGGAGGCGGCGGCCCGCGGCCTGGGCCTGTACCGGGCGGACAGCGACATCGGCCTCTGGGAGTTCTCCACCGACCTGACGCCGACCAGCGACCACCGCGAGCTCATCGGGATCAGCTCGCTCGGTCCGGACGGCCAGGGCAGCACCGGCGCGGCCCGGTTGGCGGCCGCGCTGAACGGCCTGCGCGCCATCCCCAACGGCGGCACCGGGCTCTACAACACCACTCTCGACGCGGTCCGGACCGTGCGGGCGGGGTACGACCCGGCCCGGGTCAACGCGGTGCTGCTGCTGACCGACGGGATCAACGACGACGTCAACTCGATCAGCCTGGACCAGCTGCTGAGCACCCTGACGGCCGAGCAGGACCCGGCCCGGCCGGTTCCGGTGATCGCCATCGCCTTCGGGCCGGACAGTGACGTCGGCGCGCTGCAGCAGATCAGCAAGGTCACCGGCGGTGCGACCTACCTGTCCCAGGATCCGCGGCAGATCGGCGAGATCTTCCTGGACGCGGTCGGCCAGCGGCTCTGCCGACCCAGCTGCTGACGGCCGGCGGTCCGGCGGGGGCTGGAGGCCGGGGCCACACCAGGGCGGGCCCACGGCGCCGTGCCAGCGGTGCGCGGCGCCGCCACGCTGATCAACTCGCCGTTTCGCGCCGTCACTCGCGCCCGGAACGGCGACTTGATCAGCGCGCCAGGTGGCCGCGCGGGCGATCAGGTCCGAGCGGTGGGCCCGGACCGCGGGGTCCGGTCCTGGTCGGTGCCCTGTTCCCCGGTCCCGCCATCGGTCTCGGCCGTCTCCGGTGATTCGCCGGCGGCTGCCTCGCTCGCCGCGTCGGCGTCAGCGGCCGTCCCGCTCGACGCCTCCACACCCGCGGGCGGGTCGGCGTCGGCGTCGGCGTCGGCGTCGGCGTCGGTCACCGTCTCGCTCGACGCTCCGGTATCCGGCGCCGTCTCGTCGGACACGGCTTCGACGCCGGCTTCGGCTTCGGCTTCGGCTTCGCTCCCGGCGGCCTGGCTCGGGGCGGTCCGGCCCGCATCGGACGTCGCGTCCGTCCCGGCCTCACCCGCACCAGCCTGATCCGCCGTGGCGCGCCCGCGGCGGCGCCGGGCCGGGCTGCGCTCACCCGCGGACCGCTCGGCCGTGCGGCTGCCTCGCCGGGTCCGGCGCCCGCGTACCGACACCGTCGCTCCATCGGCCGGCGGCGGGTCCGTGGTGGCCGGGGCGTCGCCGGTCGAGTCGACGGCGTCCGGGGCTGTCGTCAGGTCGCGGACCCGCCAGGGCACGGTCCGCCAGCCGGTGACGGCGGCGACCACGCAGGCGACCGCGGCCACCTCGACGGCGTTGGGGGGGCCGAGCAGGTCGGCGGGCGACCCCAGGGGCGACCAGCGGCCGTCGCCGACCCCGCCGCCGGCGACCAGCGCGGCCAGCGCCAGCACGGTCCCGGCGAGCACACCGGCGAGCCCGGCCGCCGCGACCCGGTCCGCCCGGGTGACCAGCCGGCGCACGGCGGGCCGGGCGGCCAGGTACCCGACGGCCAGCGGCAGCACCAGGCAGGCCAATCCCAGGATGGTCCGCCCGCTCTGCTGGGGAGCCGCGGCCAGCAGCGGAACCCCCGGGAGGTCGACCGTCGAGGTGGCCAGCGGCGAGTAGGTGCCCGGTCCGACCTCGAAGCCGACGCCGGACAGGAAACCGACTGCGGCGACGACGGCGTTGGGCAGGTAGGCCAGGCCCAGCAGCGTCATGCCCAGGCCGTCCAGCCAGGAGGGTGCGGCCGCCGCAGCGATGTCCACGGCCGTCCCGAACCGGGCGATCAGGCCGATCGCCAGCACCAGGGCACCGGCGCCGACCAGCGCGCAGGATCCGATGACCCCGCCGCGCACCCCGGCCCGGGCCCAGCCCGGCAGCGCCCGGAGCAGCCACTGCGACCAGGCGGAGTCGCCGCGCAGCATGCCCAGGCCGGTGGCCACCAGAGCCAGGGCGAAGGCGGTCCACACCCAGCCGGGCGGCACCGCGCCGGGCGTCGAGTACCCCCGCGTCGTCGCCGCCACCACCAGCCCGTAGACGCCGGCCGTGGTGAGCACGGCGATCGATTCCTGGTAACGGCCGGACGGCAGGAACCGGCCGCGGCGGGCGGTGAGCACGAGCAGGGTGACCGGGACCGCGGTCAGCAGCAGCGGCGGCAGGCTCAGCGTGACGTCGCCGATGTCGACCGGCATGAGGTTGGCCAGGGCGAAGGCGGTCACGCCCCCGCGCATGGCGACCGCGGCGTCCGGACCGGAGGCGGGCGTGATGGCCCAGACCATCAGGGCCAGACCGGCCGTCAGCAGGACACCGGCGATCGCGACGACGGCGCCGCGGACCGCAGCCGCCGCGACGACCAGGCCGGTCGCCGGGGGTGGGTCGTCGGTCGCCGGCGCGGTCGCCCGTTCGGGAGCCAGGTCGCGCAGCACCGGCCCACTGTCACACGCCGCGTCGGCGGGGCGGGCCAGGCACGCCGGGCCCTCAGGAACCCGACGAGCCCTCGGATCCGGTCCGCGGCGGGATCCGGTAGACCTCGGTGACGCCCTCGTCCGGGGCCGGCGCGCGGTCGGGCCCGGCCGCGGGGCGCGCGGCGGTCGGGGACGCTCCGGCGGCCGGGTCACCCGCGGGACCGGACGGGCCATCGGGCGCGACGGACGGGGCCCATCGCCGGGCGTCGTCGGACTCGTCGGCGGCGGACCCGGTCTCGGCATGCTTGGCCAACGTCACCGGGGCCGGCGGGCGGTCGGACCAGCCGGTGCGGGTGTCGCCCGCGGCGCCTGGGCCGAGC
>NZ_JBMDXT010000295.1:0-5870 GCF_048594475.1 Nakamurella sp.
GGCGGCCACATCGCCGCATTCGTCCGGTATCTGACGCGGTTCTACCCCGCCGACCACGTGGTCACGCACTATCAGGCGGCCCAGTCGGTGGTCGCCGACCCGACCATCGAGCCGATCCCGCTGGGCGAGTTGGCCCGCGCGAGACTGGCCGTCACCTCAACCCTGTACGTGCCCCCGCTCGGCGAGCGGGAGTACGACCTCGAGCTGGCCGCGTCGGTGCAGCTGGACACCGCACCCGCACCCGCACCCGCACCCGCACCCGGGGACTCGACCGCCGACGACTGGTACCGGCCGCTGTCCGACCGGCCCGGCCCGCTGGCTGCGCTGGTCGCGTCGCTGAGTACCGACCCGAGCCTGCTCGCGGCCGTCCGGGCGGACCCCAGGCCGTACCTGGCCGCCGTCGGGCTGGACGTGATCGAGGCGTGGGCCTTTCTCGCCCGGGACCAGGGGTGGATGAACGCGTGCATCCGGGAAGGCAGCGGACCGGCGGCCGCGGTCGCCCTGGGCGCCGCGGCGGACCAGGACGAGGCCCGCACATTCTTCGTCCACCCCGACGGCCGGTTGGTCCGACGCACGTCCCGGTGAGCCGGCCGGCGATCGGGCCCGGCCCGCACGCCGTCACCGGGCAGCGGTGAGCTCCTCCACCGCCCGCCGCACCTGGGCCAGATGCTCGGCCATCGCCGCCTCGGCCCGGTCCGGGCTCTGCGCGTCGATCGCGGCGACGATGACGCCGTGCTCGGCGTTCGCGGCGTCCCGGCGGTGCGCGACCAGGTTCAGCGTCTCGGACTGACGGGACAACGCCGGCGCCATGGTGGCGTGCAGGTCGGCGAACACCCGGTTGCCGCTGGCCCGGGCGATGGCCGCGTGGAATGCCGTGTCGATCCGCACCCAGTGCGCGGGATCGCGCTCGACCTCCATCTCCCGGATCAGCCGGCGTAGCTCGTCCCGCTGGGCGGCGGTGCGCCGCGTCGCGGCCAGGCCGGCCGCCGGGATCTCGACGTGCGGTCGGGCCTCCACCAGGTCCTGGCTCGAATAGGTGCCGACGGTCAGGGTGGTCGGCACGTGGTCGGCGATGACGTAGGTGCCGCTGCCGGTCCGGGTCCGCGTCAGGCCCAGGGTTTCGCAGGATCGCAGCGCCTCCCGCACGACGGCCCGGCTGACCCCGTACCGGGTGCCGAGCGCGGCCTCCGAGGGCAGTCGCTGGCCGACCGGCAGCTCGCCACGTTCGATCGCCCCGCGCAGGTCGGCCAGCACCGCCTCCGCGGCGGACACCCGGGCGAACTGCGGCTGCGTAGTTGTCCAGCTGTCGGACGGACTCATGACCTGCATCGTAGACATGCCCGCCGGCAGCCCCCGGACCTGCGGGTTCCCGGACCTGATGTGAGCGCCGTCACGGCCTGTTGACGGCGGTGACCGGCAGGCCCTACCGTCTAAATCTGTCAGACAGCTTGACAGCAGGGCAGCAGGACCTCACGCTCCGTGACTTAAAGACCGCAGTGCCCACCGTCGTCGCCACTGCAGAAGGGTGTACCCCAGACATGTCCACACGCACCGAGCACGATCTCCTCGGCTACCTCGACGTCCCGGCCGACGCCTACTACGGCGTGCACACCGCCCGCGCCGTCGACAACTTCCCGATCACCGGCATCAAGCTGGCGATCTACCCGGCCTTCATCGCCGCCCTCGCCGCCGTCAAGCAGGCGGCCGCCACCGCCAACCGCGACATCGGCGCCCTCGACGCGGGCAAGGCCGACGCGATCATCGCCGCCGCGCAGGAGATCCGGTCCGGCGCGCTGCACGAGCAGTTCGTCGTCGACATGATCCAGGGCGGTGCCGGCACCTCCACCAACATGAACGCCAACGAGGTCATCGCCAACCGGGCGCTGGAGATCCTCGGCCACGCCCGCGGCGAGTACCACTTCCTGCACCCGCTGCAGGACGTCAACCTCGGCCAGAGCACGAACGACGTCTACCCGACGGCCATCAACATCGCGCTGGACGCCTACGTGGTCAAGCTGGACGCCGCCCTGGGTGTGCTGCACGACGCCTACCGGCGCAAGGCGGTCGAGTTCGCCGACGTGCTGAAGATGGGCCGCACCCAGCTGCAGGACGCCGTCCCGATGACCCTGGGCCAGGAGTTCGGCGCGTTCGCCTCCACGCTGGCCGAGGACCGGGAGCGGCTGCGCGAGGCGCGGGCCCTGCTGCACGAGATCAACCTCGGCGGCACCGCGATCGGCACCGAGCTCAACGCCCACCCCGAGTACCGGCGGCACGTCGTGGCCGAGCTGCGCCGGCTGACCGGCATCCAGACCCTGGTCTCGGCCACCGATCTGGTCGAGGCCACCTCCGACGTCGGGCACTTCGTCCAGCTGTCCGGCGTGCTCAAGCGGGTCGCCGTCAAGCTGTCCAAGGTCTGCAACGACCTGCGGCTGCTGTCCTCCGGCCCGCGGGCCGGCTTCGGCGAGATCAACCTGCCCGCCCGGCAGGCCGGCTCGTCGATCATGCCCGGCAAGGTCAACCCGGTCATCCCCGAGGTGGTCAACCAGGTCGCCTACGAGGTGATCGGCAACGACGTGACCATCTCCATGGCCGCCGAGAGCGGGCAGCTGCAGCTCAACGCGTTCGAGCCGATCATCGCCCACTCGCTGTTCGCCAGCCTGGACCACCTGGCCGCGGCCGCCGTGGTGCTGGCCGAGAAGTGCATCGACGGCATCACCGCCAACCGCGACCTGCTACGGGCCCGCGTCGCCGACTCGATCGGCCTGGTCACCGCGCTGAGCCCGGAGATCGGCTACGAGAACGCCACCGACGTGGCCCAGGAGGCGCTGATCAGCGGCCGTGGCGTGGCCGAGATCGTCGCCCAGCGCGGCCTGCTGACCACCGAGCGGATCGACGCGATCCTGGCCTCGGTCGCCACCGGTGCGGCGGGGACCACCGCGGCGGCCGTGGCCGGCGCGCGATGAGCGTCCTGGCCGGAGTGCCGGACGCGGCCGGGACCGTCGCGGACGACCTCCGGGCCGGCCTCGACGTGGAACTGGCCCGGGTCTACCGGTCCGGCCTGCACGAGGGCACCCACTACGGCGCCCTGGTGCTCGTCGACCGGGACGGCACGGTGCTGCACCGGCGTGGCGACGTGCACCGCCCGGTGTTCCACCGGTCCTGCGCCAAGCCGTTCCAGGCCGTCGCGATGCTCGACGCGGGGCTGCGGTTGGCCGGCGCGGACCTGGCCATGGCCGCCGCCTCGCACACCGGCGAGGACGAGCACGTCGCCCTGGTGCGGGCCGGCCTGGCTGCCGGCGGCCTGACCGAGGACGACCTGGGTTGCCCCGCCGATCTGCCGAGCGATCCGGAGGCGCGGGACGCGGCGGTCCGCCGGGGCGAGCGGCCGAGCCGGGTCTACATGAACTGCTCGGGCAAGCACGCGGCCATGCTGCGCACCTGCCGGACCGCCCGTTGGTCCACCGCCAACTACCTCGACCCGGCGCATCCGCTGCAGCGCCGGGTCCGGGCGACCGTCGAACGGTTCGCCGGCCCGACGCACGACATCGTCGGGGTGGACGGCTGTGGCTCCCCGGTCTTCGCGACCGACCTGGTCGGCCTGGCCCGCGGGTTCTCCGCCCTGGTCACCGCCGAGCCGGGCAGCTCCGCCCGGGCCGTCGCCGACGCCATGCGCCGGTACCCGCACCTGGTCGGCGGCCGCACCTCCGGCGACACCCTGCTGATGCGCGAGATCCCCGGCCTGCTGGTCAAGCTCGGCGCCGACGGGGTGCAGTGCTTCGCCCTGCCCGACGGCCGGGCCGCCGCGTTCAAGATCTCCGACGGGGCCGAGCGGGCCCGCCTGCCGATCGTGCTGGCCGCCCTGGACTCCCTCGGCGTCCGCACCGAGTCCGTCGCCGCGTCGACCCTCGCGATCACCGCCCGCACGGTGCTCGGCGCCGGCCGGCCCGTCGGCTCGGTCGTCGCCGCGCCCGACCTGTTCCGCTGACTTCACCCCGTCCCACCCACCGCCCCCCACACAATGAGGTGTCTTTCGTGACCGTCGAATCGGATCGCACGCCGCCCTCCGGGTCGCAGCCCCACCCGACCTACCACCACCCGTCGCCGGAACAGACCGAGGCCCACCTCGGCGAGCTGTTCCAGGACGAGGAGAAGGGCTACCACAAGGGTCTCAAGGCCCGCCAGGTGCAGATGATCGCCATCGGCGGGGCCATCGGCACCGGCCTGTTCCTCGGTGCCGGTGGGCGGCTGGCCCAGGCCGGTCCGGCTCTGGTGCTGATCTACGCGCTCTGCGGGTTCTTCGCCTTCCTGGTCCTGCGGGCGCTGGGCGAGCTGGTGCTGCACCGGCCGTCCTCGGGCTCGTTCGTCTCCTACGCCCGTGAGTTCTACGGCGAGAAGGCCGCTTTCGCGGCCGGCTGGATGTACTGGCTGAACTGGGCGATGACCGCCATCGTCGACGTCACCGCGGTCGCGCTGTACATGAAGTTCTTCGGCCAGTACTCACCGTTCATCGCCTCGGTGCCGCAATGGGCCTGGGCGCTCATCGCGCTGGCCGTCGTCCTGAGCCTGAACCTGGTGTCGGTCCAGGTGTTCGGCGAGATGGAGTTCTGGTTCGCGCTGATCAAGGTGGTGGCGCTGGTCGCGTTCCTGGTCGTCGGCACGTACTTCGTGCTCTTCGGCACCCCGATCGACGGTCACCAGGTCGGCTTCAGCCTGATCTCGGACAACGGCGGGTGGCTGCCCAACGGCCTGCTGCCGGCGATCGTCATCATCCAGGGCGTCGTGTTCGCCTACGCCTCCATCGAGCTGATCGGCACCACCGCGGGGGAGACCAAGAACCCCGAGAAGGTCATGCCCAAGGCGATCAACACCGTGATCCTGCGGATCGGCGTGTTCTACGTCGGCTCCGTGCTGCTGCTGGTGCTGCTCCTGCCGTACACCGCCTACCAGGCCGGGGTGTCGCCGTTCGTCACGTTCTTCGACTCGATCGGGGTCGACGGCGCCGGGCTCATCATGAACCTCGTCGTGCTGACCGCCGCGCTGTCCTCGCTCAACGCCGGCCTGTACTCCACCGGCCGGATCCTGCGCTCGATGGCGATGAACGGCTCCGCACCGAAGTTCGCCGCCCGGATGAACAAGGCCGGCGTGCCCTACGGGGGCATCGCGATCACCGCGGCCATGACCCTGCTGGGCGTCGGGCTGAACGCGATCGTGCCCGAGTCGGCCTTCGAGATCGTGCTCAACGTGGCCTCCCTGGGCATCATCGCGGCGTGGGGCACGATCGTGCTGTGCCAGATCCGCCTCAAGCAGTGGGCCGACAAGGGGCTGCTGAAGCGACCCTCGTTCCGGATGATCGGAGCGCCGTACACGTCCTACCTGACGCTGGCCTTCCTGTTCGGCGTGCTCGTGCTCATCGCCTTCGACTACCCGGTCGGCACCTTCACCATCGGCTCGCTCGTGGTCATCGTGCCGGCGCTGGTCATCGGCTGGTTCCTGTGCCGCGGGCGGATCACCGCCATCGCGCAGGAGCGGGCGTCGATCACCGGCCCGTACCCGGTCGTGGCCAACCGGCCGGCGATCGACGGCCGGACCGCCACCGGCGGCGACGCCGCCGAGTAGCCCGGCCCGCACACCAGCACACCCCCGGGGGCCCGACGCGTCGTGCGTGTCGGGCCTCCGGGCCCGTTTCCGCCCTCTCATCCCCTTCATGAAAGGCAGCCATGGCAGTGCAACCGTACGAGCTTGTCCGCGGATCCGGGGAGGTCGTGGCTCGGGTCGCGGCCCGGGGTCGGGCGGTGTTGTCGTCGCCGACGATCAATAAGGGGACGGCGTTCACGTTGGCCGAGCGGGAGCGGTTGGGGTTGACGGGGTTG
>NZ_JBMDXT010000296.1:0-16366 GCF_048594475.1 Nakamurella sp.
GCTGATCGGCTGCGTCGGCCTGTCCGGCATCGCCCTGACCGACGCGTTCGTCCAGGCGAGCACCGGCCACGACTCGATCTTCGCCGACGACGCCGGCCCGGTGGCCGCCGTGCTGGGCAGCGACGTCTGGCACGGCCTCACCTACGCGGCCCTGACCTGGGTGCTGATCGCCGAGGCCGCCCGCTTCGCCACGGCCAACCGGGCGGCCCGGATCTGCCGGTGGGTGCTCGTGGTCTGCCTGGCCGCGTCGGCCGTCAGCTTCGTCGTCATCGTGCCGGCGCTGCTGCTGACGGACTCGGGCGAGAGCGCGTTCGCCGCGGTGTTCGGGGCGCTGGGCACGCCGATCTTCTTCGGCACCATCCTGAGCGCCGTCGTCCTCGGGCTGGCCGTCGTCCGCCGCAACCCGCTGGGCGTCGGCGGGCGGGTGCTGCTGCTGATCCTGCCGGTGACCGCGATCGTCGTGGCGCTGGCGTTCCTGGCGCCGGCCTACGCCCACCCCGGCTGGGTGGAGACCGCGGTCAACGTCGGGATCGCGCTGATCGGGGTCGGCGTGGCGGCCGGCGCCGGAGCGGCCGGCGCGGGGACGAGCGGTGCCGGTAGCGGCGCGGACGCGGGCGTCAGCCCCAGTTCTTCGCGTCCGTGAGGCAGAACGGGTGGCCGTCGGGGTCGAGCAGCACCCGCCAGGTCTCACCGGGCTGGGGGTCGGCCACGGTCGCCCCCAGCTCGACCGCGCTGGCCTCCGTGGCCGCCATGTCGGCGCAGGCCAGATCGAGGTGGAACTGCTTGCTGCCGTGCTCGTTGGGCCAGGCGGGCGGGCGGTAGTCCGGCACGGTGCCGAAGCCGAGGTTGTAGCCACCGCCGGAGACCATCGCGTAGCCGTCCCCCGAGGCCACCACCTTTCAGCCGGTCAGCGCGGCCCAGAGCTCCCCCGCCCGGGCCGCATCGGCACTGTCGATGGTGATCATCCCGATGGTGACGGTCGGGGTCTGGGTCATCGCGGTTCCCTTCGTCGCTGCGGTTCCGCGCCGGTGGGTACCCACCGGCGGGGCTGATCAGTCCGGCCGACCCGGGTGGGCCGGTTCCGGGCCGGGTGGCGCGGGCCGGGTGGCGCGGGCGGCCCCGGGCAATCGGGAACGGTTCCGTCGTCGGAACCGGGGCGGCCGAACCACGCGTTGCCGAGCGCCCAAGAGCCGCTGACCAGCCGCTTTGCTGCGCCGGGCCCGCGCCCGGTAGGGTAACCGGCCGGTGGTCATCCCCGGATGGCCCCTGGAAGCGTGCCAGAGCGGCCGAATGGGACACACTGCTAATGTGTTGTGCTCGTCAAGGGCACCGAGGGTTCAAATCCCTCCGCTTCCGCGCTGCACACCGGCTCGCCGGAGTGTGTTGAAATAGTGGTGGGACCCGCCCGGCGGGTCCCGCTAGTGTGTGAGGCCGGATCCTCGGATCCGGGTACGGCCGGGCCCTCGGGTCCGACAACTGAACAGGCGCCCGTAGCTCAACGGATAGAGCATCTGACTACGGATCAGAAGGTTGGGGGTTCGAATCCCTCCGGGCGCGCAGAGTTTGCGCAGGTCAGACCTGGTCTTTTTGATCATGGTACCTCTCCGATCCGGTTTGATAGCTGGATTTGATAGCAGTGGCTCGCCGTTGTAGCGATTCGTCAAGATCGTCGAGCGCCTTCCGTTGAGTCTCCAGGTTCACGTGGCCGTAGACGTTCATGGTCATCTCGATCGCGCTGTGTCCGACGATCTCCATCACCGTCCGCGGGTGCACGCCTTGGGCCAGCAGGAGGGACACGCATGCGTGACGCAGCCCGTGGAGAGGCACCTTGCGAATCCCCCGCCGCTCCGCGAGGGTGACCCACTTGCGGGTCAGGTTGCGCGGCTCCATCGGCGTGCCGATCTTGGTGCCGAAGACGTAGACCGGCTCCGGGAAGTACCCGCTGGTCGGCATCGTGGCGGCTCGATGGGTCACCAGCGCTTGGTGGACCATCGCCGGCAGCGGCACCGTCCGTGTCGAGCGCCTGGTCTTCGTCGGCAGTTCGCGGAGTTTGCCGTCGACGCGCTGCACGCTGTGGGTGACGCTGAGCGTGCGGTTGACCAGGTCGACGTTTTCCCAGCGGAGGCCACACACCTCGCTGCGGCGCAGACCGAGTAACAGCATGACGACCCAGAGGGCGTGGTCCTCATCGGCGGCGGTCGCTGCCAGCAACGCGCCCGCTTCGTCCGGGGACAGCGGCTCCGTGGTCTCGGGCTTTGGACGTTCGACCCGGACCATTTTGGCGACATTGCGGGTGACGACCTCCTCCCGGAAGGCGTGCTCGAGCGCGGCACGAAGAGTTGCGTGGACGTACTGGACCGTGCGGACGCCGGCGCCTTTGGCGCGGAGCTGGTCGAGCATCAGCCGGACGTCGCGAACGGTGAGCCTGGCCAGCTTTCGCCGGCCGATGATGGGGACGATGTGAAGCCGGCAGTTCGCCTCGTAGGCGGTCCAGGTGCTGGCGCGGACGTGCTGCTTGATGTGCATCAGCCACTCGCCCAGGTAGGCCTCGACGCTCAGGCCGGGCGGCGCGGCGGGGATGTTCTTGGCCGCGCGATCGGTCATCTCGCGGAGCTTGGCCTTCGCTTCGGTCTTGGTCTTGCCGTACTGGGCGACGCGCCGGCGACCACCGTCGACGGACGGCACGTAGGCCGCAGCGACCCAGCGACCGTCCTTGCGTTGGAAGACGCTGCCCTCGCCAATCGCGGCGCGTCGGCTCACCCCGGCTCCTCGGCGAGCAGCTTCCGCGCGAAGTCGCGGACCGAATCGACCGGGATCCGGCGCAGCCGACCGATCTTGATCGACTCCAGTTCGCCGGTTCGGATCAGGTCGTAGACCTTGCAGCGGCCGACCTTCAGACTCTCGGCCGCCTCTTCAGCCGTCAGCAGCATCCGCTCCACGTGCGCACTCCCTTGCTGGTGTGTGCGGTCGCTGGCGGGTCCGAGTTCTTGGAGGTGCAGCGTTGATGGCCTGCACTTCGTGAAACGGCGGGCTACAGCATCGACAACACACGAACGATGTTGGATGTAAGACATCCTGTGTCGACGGAGCGACAATGTCAAGGGGATGTAGGACATCCTGCGTCAGAGGATCTACAGTGATCCACGATGACCACCATCGAGCCCCCGCAGCCGCGCTTCGCCCAGATCGCGGGCGTTCTGCGCGACCGCATCGCGCGCGAGGTCTACAAGGGTGGCGAACCCCTACCCAGCGAACCCGAGCTGGCCAGGGAGTTCGGCGTCTCCCGCATCACCATCAATCGAGCCATGGGCATCCTGCGCACCGACGGCCTGGTCCGGGTCATTCGCGGCCGCGGAACCTTCGTACGCGCTATCCCGGTCGTCACTCGCCGTGCCAGCTCCCGGTTCGTCGCCCGCGACCAGGGCCTCGGCGCCTTCGACGTCGAGGTGCGCGAACTGGGCATGAAGCCTGGATCTGAAGTGGTCGTCGACCGCGTCCATGCGTCGGATCGGACGGCCAAGCTGCTGCAGGTCGAGCCCGGATCGGAGGTCGTCGTCCGCCGCCGCCGATTCTTCGCCAATGACGAACCGGTGCAGATCGCCGACAGCTATATCCCCGCCTCGCTCGCCGAGGAGGCCGGCGTCGTCGACGTCGACACCGGCCCCGGTGGTAGCTACTCACGTCTCGCCGAAGTTGGCCGTGCACCAGTCTTTTTCAGCGAGACGGTGAGCTGCCGCGGCGCATCGGCGTCCGAGGCCACGCTGCTGGAGATGGAACCGCAACAGCCCGTTCTGGAGGTCCTGCTGGTCGCGTCCGACCGCGACCACATCCCCGTCTCCGTCACCCAGCACGTGATGGCCGGCCACCAATGGAAGCTGAACTACGAGTGGTCCAACGAGCCGGAGCGGGCCGATGCTTGAGTTCCGCGTCGCCACCGACCCGGGCAGCCCGGACAAGCCCAACGAGGACGCCTTTGCCATCTTGCCCACCCTGGCTGTCGTCGCCGACGGCGCGACGTCTCCCCCGCACCTCGGTGACGGCTGCATCCACGGGCCGGCCTGGTACGCCCAAACCCTGGTCGGCTTTGTCGCTGCCGCTCATCTGTCGCGGCCCGCCGCCGAGCCGGCCGATCTCCTGGCCGAGGCGATCGAGCGGACGACGCAGGCGCATTCGGGGAGTTGCGACGTTGGTCATCCCGGCTCCCCGTCGGCGACGGTTGCCATGGTCACGATGTCTCCCGACGGGATCCTTCGCTGGTTGGTTCTCGGCGACTGCACATTCGTCGCCGACGCCGGTCCAGACCTGTTGGTTGTGTCCGACGATCGACTGTCGAACACCAGCCACGCCGAGCGGGCTGCGGTCAAGGAGCCAGGCGCCGCCTCGGATCCCGTTGAATACGCCCGGCGAATCGATGCGCTCGTGCTTGCCCAGCGAGCGCATCGCAATCGCCCAGGTGGCTTCTGGGTCGCGTCGACCGATCCGCAAGCCGGGTGCGAATCCCTGGCCGGGTCAGTGGCAGCCGATACTGTCGGCCGACGCGGTGCTCTGTTCACCGACGGTGCCAGCAGAATCGTAGATCTTTACGGCATCCATTCTTGGTCGACCGCCCTCAAGGTTCTCGACTCCGCTGGTTCGAGCGAGCTGCTCCGCCAGCTCCGAATAGCCGAAACCCGTGATCAGGTCGCGAACAGCTTTCCCCGCGTGAAGGTCCGTGACGACGCAACTGCTCTAGCTGGACATTGGGGCAAGGATGTCTGACTCACCACGTCATTCCGTTTCCGTGGCCGGCGTCGTAGTGAACGACGAGGGTCAGGTCTTGGTCGTCCAACGGCGTGACAACGGCGACTGGCAGCCGCCAGGCGGAATCCTAGAACTGGACGAGACCATCGAGGAGGGCCTTCGACGAGAAGTGCGAGAAGAGACCGGCATCGAGATTACCGTCGGTCCGCTAACCGGAGTCTACAAGAACATGCGCCTCTCCGTTGTTGCGCTCGTCTTCAGATGTGCCTACTCAAGTGGCGCCATTGGAAGTAGTGACGAAACGGGTCAAGTGCGTTGGTTGTCGTTCGAAGAAGCCATAGCCATTATGCAGGATGCATTCGCAGTTCGGGTCCGAGACGCAATGACCACCACTAATGGCGCCAAGCAATTGTCTCACAACGGTACGGATGCTCCGTGATTTCAAGTGCGGCAGCTGTCAAACTTAGCGGCTACTTGCTTCCGAACCGAGGCTGCAGGTTCCTGAGGTCGCTATGAATGGTCAGAGTCCAGCGGCCGGCCCATCAGGCAGCACTCTTCCTGTCTTAGGAATCACTTGCTGAATTACCTCAATCGACCAATGTGGATCGATGAATATCGACTCTCCCCACCAGCCTTCACAGTCCCCGGTGAGTTGGTACGAAATCTCAGCATCAAGCTGACCATGGTCATCCTCAGGCGCAAATATCAATGCTACACTGGCTGCATCGAAGTCAAAGGGTCCCAATACCCGCCATTCGCGCTCCCATTGCCACTCAAATCGCCAAGATCCCCCATTAGCTGGGTTGTCAATAAATGGCGAACACTGCCAAATGGGATCCTGATAGTCAATATCTCCGCCCCTACCCCGAAAGTAGGCCTCCTGGAACACTCGTTGAGCGGGCGATGTCGGCGGCAGGTACCACACTGGGCTGCCTCCGGCGTCGATTACGGCCGTGCGTCGGAATCCGACACCATAGCGACCATGCCGTTCGATAAGCCGATCGAGATAGCCCATCGGGATCTCGCTGAAGCTCGTCGTGTACTGGGACGGAACACCAGGCACGTTGCGGCAGGTCCCTGTCGGGGCGAGGCTATGATTAACCCTACCCTGCCTGATAATGGAGAGCAGATTTTGACGCCCAGTCGCCAGATCCGCGTGGGTCATATGGACCAAGTAATCGGACATGTCAGTCCAATCTGGATTTCCCATGTAGCCTAGCAAAGCGGTCTCCTCCAACTGTCCAATTGGTTCCTGGCGGGCTAGAAGATCGAAAGATCGTGGGCATTCCTACCCCGGAAACCTGCTGGCAAAGGCCGTAGGCCGTCGCGCGGACTGGATCCGCCACCCGACCCCCAAGGCTTGTCACGAGTTCGAGGTAGACAAGATTGATTCTCCCAACCAATGTCGTCAATTTCGATTCCCATCGCGGCCATAGAACGATGGGACCGAAGGAAGTCCAATGTGGTCATGAATCACGGCCGCCGTACGGCTCGGCGCGCGCGGCTCGTCGAGGGCTTCCATCGGAGCCGCCGACGGCTCTCGGCGCGTCGAAGTACCTTGGACTGCTAAAGCCCCACGCCTCACTTCCTGCATCGGCCAAGTCTATCGACCAGCCCTCGCGGCCTTCAACTGGGAGCACCGCTCACCAATTCAGTGAGTCCTTGCCGTTTGACTGACGCCTGGCCACTAGCCATCACCTGAGGGACAGAGGCGACGCCACCATACGAGCAACTCAGATATGGTCTCAGCCATGGTTGACACGCTTCCACTCCGCATCTTCATCGCCTCTCCAGGCGATCTCGGGAACGAGCGCAAGGCCGTCCGCGCTTGCATCGATGAGTACAACTCCCGACATGCAGGCACGGGTAGCGCGACCTACGAAGTCGTCGGATGGGAGCGCGTTCGAGGTACCGCTCGGCGTCCGCAGGAAGCAATCAACGAACTGATCGCCGAGAGTCACTTCATGATCGCGCTTTTCAAAGGGTCTTGGGGCAGTGAGCCCGGCGGCTCTTGGGGCTATACCTCAGGCACCGAGGAGGAGCTCTTCACGGGCCTGCTCGAACTTGGTCGCGCAGAGCAGCCTATGCGGGACTTATGGGTGGCCTTTATGAACCATCCCTCTCCCGCCGAGCCGATCGTCAGCCTACGGCAGCAGTTGAATCGACATCACTCGTTGATGTACGAGGTGGCCGAGGATATGCGTGAACTTAAGACCAAGCTCGCGGACCGTCTTGAGACCTGGTCATCGTTTGGGACACCCAAGATCCCGAGGCATGTGACTCTCCTTCCGTCTTCGGGAAAGGATATTCTCAAGGCGGCTGCCCTGAGACTCAACGGCGAGAAACTCGTCGAGCTCGGCCAAGGCGATGCGGGCCAAGCTGCTCTGAAGGAGTCTGCGGCGTTAGGCGGTCCAGTTGAGGCGCTGGCCTACGCTCGGTTCCTAGCCCGCCAAGGCGACCTGGTTCAGTCGCATTCTTGGACACAACGCGCCATCGAGTACTTTACTGACGGAGGGTTGTCACTGTATTCACCACTTGCGGCAGAGGCATTCGCCGCGCAGGCAGGAATACTGCGGCGGCAGGGCCTCGACGTCGATGCGATCGGACGCCTCGAGCATGCACTGACGCTACTCGACGAAGAGGATGCATCTTCGTGGTTGGTTCGCTGTCGGATCCTTGACGATCTGGGACTTGCGTTTCAACAGATCGGCGACTTGGTCTCCGCTCGGCACAACTTTGAAATTGCTCTTCGAGCCAGGCGTGACGCCAATCGCCCCCCAGACGTTTGTCAGTCCCTAATAAACTTGGCCAGGCTTGAGGTCCGAGCAACCAACTTGGATACGGCTGCTTCCTACGTAGAGGAAGTCCGAGCGATCCTGCGAGCGACGCCTCCTACGACGCTCCACGCGAATGGCGAGGTGCTTGCTGCCCAGGTATCGTTGCGGCAAGGGAAGCCTGACCAGGGCGTGCCTTATGCTGCGAAGGCATTGTCTATTAATCGACAAATCGCGAGCCGGCGTGGTGAAGCGATTTCTCTACTGCTGCTCGCCCAGTGCTGTAGGGCGGCCAGTAGGTCTGCCGAAGCAATCGAATATGCTCGCGCCTGCCTCGACATTAACCAGTCGATGGGCAACCAGGAAGGCGCTCGGCGGGCGCAATGGATCCTCGATCAAATCCAAAAGTAGGCTGCCGTAGACGTCGCATTGATCGCACACAGTCGAAATAGCTGCGAGATTCTCGACGCGGCAGCCATCTTCAAGGTTGCTTATCGACAACGATCTCCCCAAAAGCGTTTACTTGGATGTATTCCAAGCTGGGCCATAGCAGGGCTGTGAGCCTACCGCCATCGGTTCCACAGCCTGTGTCTATATGTGCGAAATTTTTTGTGACGCGAGGTACGGGCCCAACTGGGATATGCGCGGTGATTCGAAACTTTCCGGTCGAATGCCTCAAAGGCTCGTGCTGGGCGATCAACTCCTGAGTCTCAAATACTGAGTCCATCCTGCGGAATGCCTCAACGTGATCGCGCGGCATAGCGGAGATGAGCGCGCTAAGTACATCCGGCGGCACATTCGTGCCGGCGTACGAACGAATAGTCTTCGCCCCTCCAATCTTGAGGAACGGCGCAAGATCGAACGTGTCGAGTGCGTCAATCAAGGCTGCTTCGTGATTGCCGCGCAAAAGCACCACCCGGCGGCTCCGTGAGAAGTCTATTATTCGTTGAATCACCCGGGCAGAGTCAGGTCCCTTGTTGATATAGTCGCCAAGAAATACGACCTGGCTCACGCATCGCTTCTCAAGAGCCTGGACTAGTCCCATAGTGGCACTGACGTTGCCGTGGATGTCGCCGACAAAAGCTAGTTCGGTACTCAAAGTAGGATCTTCTCCACCTCGGCGTAGTCGGACCCATTTCCCGTGGCTCCCAAAGCCATGAATGCCATCGAAAGGACGTCGCTGTGTTCACCCCAGCAGTTGACGATTGTGGCCTCAAGCGAACCGTGCCTGCTTTGCGGGAATCCACTGAGGATCAGGCGCAGCCGCGACAGACACTCGTACAATTCGTCGATCGAAACCTCCCTTTGCTGCCGTGATGCTAGAAGTTCCGCCAATGCTGGATCGTTGTGGCGGACGGCAAGTTCGCGAACGGAAAAGCAAGGCTCTCCGTCCGCGATTGCACGGGCGTACAGACAACTGCGCAAGAGATAGCGCGCCTGCCGCGCGAGTCCCGGCAAGTATTTCGGAATGTCCCGCTCAAGATTGGTGAATAGCTCGCACATACCCCGAGCACGGCTCAAGAGCCGTGCGGTGTCGACATCACCCATCAGATGGATAGCTTCGGTCAAGGTGCCATGGCGATCCCAAATTATCTTGGAATCGCGTCTGAGGTGAGCTCCGAATAGTGTCCCGATTCCAGTCGAAAGTTGCTCACGGGTATAGTAGCTAACGTTCACAACTCCGGAGTACGTACTGGTTCGCGGAATTCGGACAAGCGCGAGCATGTCCAGGTCAGAACTGGGCACGGCGTCACCGCGCGCGCGGCTTCCGTAAATCAGCAGCCCATCGGCATCGATCGGTAGGTCGGGTAGATCTTGGAGGATGTGGAGCGGGACGCCCCCTGCCTGAAGGTTGGCGACGAGCTCCGCATGATTCATGTTCTCTCCACGGGCTGAGTCGATATTGAGCTTGGCCTTCGCTTGGGCCTTCAGCTAGGCATCGAGGCACGCGACCGGCGACCGGGCCTCGGTCACCCGTGCGCGTCCTGCAGATTTCCCCCAACCGATCCTGGGCCAGCTTACAATCCTTAGAGCGGATGGCGCTGGGCCGTACCACAGCCTGTAGGTATCCTCGCCGTCACAACGACGTGGGGGAACATGGTCGACGAGGAAGCACGCGCCAGACAGATTGAGATGTACCGGGAGCGCCTCAGCGCGTTCGTACTCCGAGCGCGCCGCACCGAGGCGCACAGCCTGGCACAGGACAAGCATCGGCTCATGGCGTGGGCGCAGAGCACACGGAACGTCAACGTCATGGCCTATACCGATGGAACGACACGAACGACGATCTCGTGGAGCACACCACCGGAAGAGCAGCTCGAATCCGCTGCGGCGAGAGTCCGTCCGTTCATCCTGGTCGGTGAGCCCGTGTATTACGCCAGCGTCCTCAAGGCCATCGAGGGTCTGATCTCCAAGCCGCCGCCAGAGTCTGCAGCCAACTTCATTGCCAGCGTGCGCAAGATGTGGAAGACCTACGACGCCAATTACGATCAGATACGCGGCTACGAGATGCACGTGGAAGACAACGAGACGGGCGCGACCGGTCGAATGACCGACAACGTCCTCGGCTTCGCCTGGATCTACGGCGACACCGTTCATCACGACCAGAAGCGCCTGCGGGAAGCTGACGCCTTCGGCCTGGAGCATCGCTACCAGGCAGCTGTGCCTTTGGTGGCCGGAATAATGGCAGCTGCAATCGCAACTCTCAACTTCGTCCGAGACCTCAGCAAAACAGGGCATCTGGCTCTCGAAGAGGAGCTGTTCACGCTGCCGGTGGTGGTTACAGAGACCGAGCATTCGAACGAAGCTGAGCTGTACTCATCCGAGGTGGGCACACCGCTGCCCGAGGGTCTTGAAGAGCTGGGGCCGGAGTGGAAGAAGTTCAATCCCTTTGACGAGCTCGGCTTGACTTCCGACGATAGCGAGCCCACCTCCGAATCCAATGCTTACGGATCCGATGGTCATTCAGCAGGTTGATCAGTTGGCATTGCTGGACGGTAGCCCTCGTCCGCGAGCCACGCCCGGGCCCGTCCGCGCCGCCGGTCATCGGCGTACCCGTACCACCGGTCGAGTTCGCCCGGCCAACGGGCCAGCACGTCCTTGAACCGGCGGAACGCCCCACGACCTTCGATCGCGATGCCCAACCGATCGGCGCGGCCAGGGTCGTCGACGGTGCCGACGAACCGCAGCATGTCGTGATAGCCGGCGCGGGAACCCTCGCAATGCACCCACAGCCACCGATCAGGGTCGTCGGATTCGTCCTCTTCCTCTTCGCCGGTCTCCCGTGCGTAGTCGATCGCCGCCTGCGGCCACACCTGGCCGGTCAGCAGATCCAGCCGGCCGCCACCGAAGGTCGGGTCGCCCTCCAGCACTCCGGCCAGCTCCTCCAGATCGACTGGCAACGGCCGTAGCAGCGGGGTGGGGCTGGTTCCGAGCAGGGCACCGAGCTGATCAGCCAGCTCGTCGTCGCCGTCCCAGCCGCGCTGCCTCAATGCCTGCGCACAGGCACCTGCCAGATCGGCCGCACCCTGGGTCTGCAGGGCAAGGGCAACGACCAAACCGTCACCGATCAACTGCAGAGCATCCCCCGGCAGGAGTTGACCGCCGACCAGCGCGACGACCGCGGGACCGTCGCCGCGGTACACCGCCCCCCGCAACTCGGATCGGAATTCAGCAGCTCGCACAACCCAATCCTGCCCGCCCGAAGGGATGGTGACCGGGGGAAGTGCGGCCGCCCAGTCCACCGGATCGGTTCGCGGGAATCAACGACAAGATGCCGAAACCACCGGCCGACCCACCATGCCATCCTGGCGCTGGTCGGTCGTCGGATCCCCGAGCGCAGTCGGCGCCCGCGCTCATCACGGCCAGATACGTACCCACCACGAACCCGTCGCACGCCGTTCGCCGAGCCAACGAACCCCAGCCACCAGCTCGACCTCGGCCACCCCCGGACTCAGGTCCGCACGGAGCCCGACGGCCATCTCCACCACCCCAGCCACCAGCTCGACCTCGGCCACGCCCCGGACTCAGGTCCGCACGGAGCCCGACGGCCATCTCCACCACGCGACTTCAGGCCGCCCGACGACCAAGGCCGCCCGGCCACAGCGAGCCCAACAAGATCAAGATCAGAGACACCTCTGGCATCCCAGGCCTGACGGCCTGAGCCATGATCGTTAACTCGCGGGCCCGGACCGCATGGACCGGCGTGGTGATGAGCCTGTCGCGGATGGCGTCGATCGATTACTTGATCGATCACGTCGCCGCCGGCGACGGCCGCGCAGGTGACCCTACCGCCTCGCCGTTGACGCGGTACTACACGGCCCAGGGTTACCCACCGGGCACCTGGCTGGGCTCCGGGATCGCGGCGCTCGGCGCGGCCGACCGCGCGGGTTCCGAGGTGACCGAGACGCAGCTCCGCGAGTTGTTCGAGGACGCCCGCAACCCATTCACCGGCGAGCGGTTGGGCCGGCCCTCGGTGAAGTACCCGACCCGGCAGGAGCGGATCGACCACCGCGTCGGCAAGCTCCCCGACACCCTCACCGCGGAGTCGCGGACGGCGCTGATCGAGAAGATCACCGCGGAGGAGAAGGAGACCAAGACCCGGACCGCGGTCGCCGGGTTCGACCTGACGTTCAGCGTGCCGAAGTCGGTGTCCGCGCTGTGGGCGCTCGCCCCCGCCCCAGTGCAGGAGCAGCTCTACCTGGCCCACCGCACCGCGCTCGCCGCCACCCTGGAGCTGATCGAGGGCGAGGCGGTGTTCAGCCGCCTCGGCCACAACGGCATCCGCCGGGTCCGCACCACGGGCCTGGTCGCGGCCGCGTTCGATCACTGGGACTCCCGCAAGGGCGACCCGCAGCTGCACACCCACGTCACGGTCGCCAATCGGGTCCAGGGCCCGGACGGCCGGTGGCGGACCCTGGACTCGGCCACCCTGCACCAGGCGGCCGTCGCCTACTCCGAGACCTACGACCTGCTGCTGGCCGACGAGATCACCCGCCGCACCGGCCTGACCTGGGACCGCCGGGAACGGCAGGCCGGCAGCAACCGCCGCGTCGGCCGGGAACTGTCCCCGGTGCCGGACGCGTTGATCGCCGCCTACTCGCAGCGCTCCGCGGACATCGAGGCCGCGGTCGACACCGCGATCGCCCAGGTCGTGATGCGCACCGGCCGCCGACCCGACGTCAACGCGATCAACCGGATCCGACAACACCTCACCCTGGCCACCCGGGACCGCAAACACGCCCCGAACCTGGCCGAGTCGGTGCAGCAGTGGCGGGCCACCGCCGAGCACGTCCTGGACCGGGACCCCACCGATTGGGCCGCCGCCGCCACGGCCACCGGGCAGGCGGGCCCGCTGATGAGCCCGGCCGAACTGGACGACGTGGAGGCCGAGGCGGTCGCGTTGTGCGTGGTCGACGCCGTCGCGGCGGCGCGGCCGACGTGGACCCGGTGGAACCTGACCGCGGAGACGATGCGGCACCTCGCCGGCCGGGGCCTGCAGTTCGCCACCCCCGCCGACGCCGTGACCGTCCGGGATCGGGTGGTGGCCGCCGCGCAGCGGCTGTCCGTCGCGCTGACCCCGCCCGAACTCGCCCCGACCCCGACGGTCCTGCGGGACGCGGACGGCACCGGCCCGTTCACCCCGACCGAGGTGTTCACCTCGACCGCGGTGCTGGCCGCGGAGGACCAGCTGCTGCAACTCGCCCAGGACCGGTCCGGGCCGGCCGTCCACCCCGACCGCGCCGCCCGGGTCGCCGACCAGGACCTCCCCGGCCGGAACCACCCGCTCGCCGCGGAGGATCAGCGACCGGCCGCGGTGCAGATCGCCACCTCCGGCCGGGTGGTGGATGTGCTGGTCGGGTCGGCCGGCACCGGCAAGACGACCACCATGGCCGGCGTCCGCGCCATCTGGGAGGCGCAACACGGCCCGCGCAGCGTGGTGGGGCTGGCGCCGTCCGCGATGGCCGCCCAGGTCTTGGCCGCCGACCTGGCCGTTCTCACCGACAACACCGCCCAGTGGATCGCCCAGCAGGACCAGCAGACCCGGCGGGATCATCGGATCCGCCTGCTCACCGAGGCGATCACCAGGGCCGAGAACCCGGCGCGGATCCACGGTCTGCAAGCAGCCCTGGACCGGGTGCGGGCCGAGTACGACCGGTGGCGCCTCCACCCGGGGCAGCTTCTCATCGTCGACGAGGCCGGCATGACCGGCACCTTCACCCTGGCCCGGCTCGCACAGCAGGCCGCCGACGCCGCCGCGAAACTGCTGCTCGTCGGCGACCCCGGCCAACTGTCCGCGGTCGAAACCGGCGGCGCGTTCGGCCTGCTCACCTGCCGGCATCCGGACCCGCCGACGCTGACCCAGGTGCGCCGGTTCGTCGACGCGGACGGCACCCGCCGCACCTGGGAGGAACAGGCCGCCGACCGGCTCCGCGTCGGCGACCCCACCGCCCTGACCGACTACGCCGACCACGACCGGATCCGCTCCGGTGAGCAGGACCAGATGACCGACTCCGCCTACACCGCCTGGTCCGCCGACGTCCGGGCCGGCCGCAGCAGCGTCCTCATCGCGGCCGACAACGACACCGTCACCGAACTGAACCGCCGCGCCCAATCCGACCTGATCAGCGCCGGCCTCGTCGACAGCACGACCGTCCCGGTCCGCAACGGCCTGTCCGCCGGCCGCGGCGACGTCATCGTCACCCGCCGGATCGACCGCACCCAACCCGACGGCACCACTCCCACCACCCCCACGGGTGACGGCGGCCGGCTGGGTGGCGGGTTCGTCCGCAACGGTCAACGGTGGCAGGTACACCGCGCCCACCTGGACGGGTCACTGACCGTCCGCCTCCTCGGCGGCGACCATCCCGGCCTGGTACCGGTCACCCTGACCGCCGGCTACGTCCGTGAGCACGTCGACCTGGGCTACGCGACCACCGCGCACCGTGCCCAGGGCCTGACCGTCGACACCGCCCACGTGCTGGCCGACGCACTGACCCAACGGGAACCGTTCTACGTCGCGATGACCCGCGGCCGCCTGGCCAACCACGCCTACCTGGTCCTGGACCCGGCAACCACGCTGCGGGACCGGCTGGCCCATCCCGTCGGCAGCCCCGCCGACCAGGACGCCTACACCACCGCGCAGGTCGCCGACGCCATCACCGCCCACTCCGGCGCCGCGACGTCCGCCCACGAAACGATCCAGGCCGTGCAGGACAAGGCCGTGTCCATCGGGCAGCTCGCTGACGAGGCCGACGCCATCGCCGGCTACGCCCACGACCTGGCCGCCGCCGAACTGCTCCTGACCGTCCTGGGGGACACCCCAACGGTGCGCGCGATCCTGGACGACGACGATTTCCCCGATCTGGTCCTGGCGATCCGTCACGCCCATTCCAAGGGTTTGGACCTGAATCGGCAATTGCCGGTCATCGTCGGTACCCGCCGACCGGACACCCTCACCGCGCAGAACCTCACCACCGCCATTCGCACCCAGCTGCGCACCCACACCGGTGGTCGTCGTCCGGCGTTGGTGGCCGGTATTGTCGTCGACACCACCCCGGGATTGTCGGATCCGGAACTGGTCGATGCGATCCGCAAACGGTATGAATTGATCGAACAACGCGCCGACGAACTGGCAGCTGACGCGATTAATTCCGGCGAGCCCTGGACACGATCAATTCCGGCGTCGATTCCCGACGATCGGCGTTATGCCG
The DNA here is from genome assembly GCF_048594475.1 of Nakamurella sp. Classification (NCBI taxonomy): domain Bacteria; kingdom Bacillati; phylum Actinomycetota; class Actinomycetes; order Nakamurellales; family Nakamurellaceae; genus Nakamurella; species Nakamurella sp. Next base: position 15,227 of record NZ_JBMDXT010000296.1, read on the forward strand.
TGGTTCGCATTCTTGCGGCGTATCGGGAGCGCTGGGATATTTCCGGTCCCGAACCATTGGGCCGTCAGCCCGGCCAATCAGCGAATCCGTCGCACCACGCGGACCACCGACGTTTGACCGAAATGCTTCGCCGGCTGGCCATCGAATCCCACCGTCCGGCGCCGGCCGAGTTCGAACAATCCCCCAGGACATCGAGCCGCACCCTGTAGAACCCGGTGCGAGTGGCCGGCTCGAAAAAGGACTGCGAAGGCCGGCTGGGCTGGGCGGCGGATCGGGATAGCTCATCCGGTCGCGCGGCATTCATCGGTGGCGTGTCACTGCACGCCGGCGGGCCGGGACGCCGAATGGCCAACGGCGCCGGCCCCGCACCCGCCCCATCCCCGCAGAGTTGGGAGAATGTCATGTCCGCACGGATCACCATCGAGGGCAACCTCACCGCCGACCCCGATTTCGGGGTCACTAACGCCGGCACCAGTTGGGCCAGGCTACGGGTCGCCAGCCACGACCGGGTCAAGCGCAACGGCGAATGGACCTCCACCGACCCGGACTTCTTCAACGTCACGATGTTCGGTCGGGCCGCCGAGGACGCCGGCGACACCCTGCACAAGGGCGACCGGGTCACCGTCGAAGGACGCCCCGAACTGGAACTGTTCGACCGCCGCGACGGCTCCACCGGCGCCGTCGTCAAGGTCTACGCCCGCACCGTCACCCTCACCACCACCGACGACACGCCCGCGGTCGGCGCCGGTCGAGAAGTCACCGCGGACAGGACGCCGACGATCCACCACACCAGCGAGGCGACGATGGTTGTCGGGGTGGGGCGCTCCGCAACCGCGCTGCACCGGACCCTGAAGGACCACGGCTTTCGCTGGACCGCGGCGACCACGAGCTGGAACCTGCCCACCGACATGGACGTGCACACCCGCACCGCCCGGGTCAGCGACGTCGTCTCCGTCGTCCGGGAGAACGGCCGCGACATCCCGGTCGTCAACAACTCCGCCCCGTCCGCGGCGCCGGTAGCGGTGCCGACGGCCGGGGTCGCGCCCTCCCCTGCTCCGGATCCGGCGCCCGCGGCCGCGCCCGCGGCCCGGCCCGACCGGGGTAACCCCCCCCCCGCAAACAACGCGGCCCCCCCCGGCC
>NZ_JBMDXT010000297.1:0-1960 GCF_048594475.1 Nakamurella sp.
GATCGTCATCGACTGCGACTTGCCGGTGCCCATGTCCTTGGCCGACACGTGCACGATGCCGTTGGCGTCGATGTCGAAGGTGACCTCGATCTGCGGCACGTTGCGCGGGGCCGGCGGCAGGCCGGTCAGCTCGAACATGCCCAGACGCTTGTTGTAGGCCGCGATCTCACGCTCGCCCTGGTAGACCTGGATCTGCACCGACGGCTGGTTGTCCTCGGCCGTGGTGAAGATCTCGGACCGCTTGGTCGGGATGGTGGTGTTGCGCTCGATCAGCTTGGTCATGATGCCGCCCTTGGTCTCGATGCCCAGGGACAGCGGGGTGACGTCGAGCAGCAGCACGTCCTTGACCTCGCCGCGCAGCACACCGGCCTGCAGGGCAGCGCCGACCGCCACCACTTCGTCAGGGTTGACGCCCTTGTTCGGCTCCTTGCCGCCGGTCAGCTCCTTCACCAGGTCGGTGACGGCCGGCATGCGGGTGGACCCACCGACCAGCACCACGTGGTCGATGTCGCCGACCTTGACGCCGGCGTCCTTGATCACCTGATGGAACGGGTTGCGGGTGCGGTCCAGCAGATCGGAGGTGATCTTCTGGAACTCGGCCCGGGACAGCGTCTCGTCCAGGAACAGCGGGTTCTTCTCCGCGTCCACCGTGATGTACGGCAGGTTGATGGAGGTCTGCTGCGAGCTGGACAGCTCGATCTTGGCCTTCTCCGCGGCCTCGCGGATGCGCTGCATCGCCATCTTGTCGCGGGTCAGGTCGATGCCGTGGGCGGCCTTGAACTTGTCGACCAGGTGCTTGACGATCCGCTCGTCCCAGTCGTCGCCGCCGAGCTTGTTGTCGCCCGCCGTCGCCTTCACCTCGACGACGCCGTCGCCGATCTCCAGCAGCGAGACGTCGAAGGTGCCGCCACCGAGGTCGAAGACCAGGATGGTCTGCTCCTTGTCGCCCTTGTCCAGGCCGTAGGCCAGGGCGGCCGCGGTCGGCTCGTTGACGATGCGCAGCACGGTCAGACCGGCGACCTCACCGGCCTCCTTCGTGGCCTGACGCTGCGAGTCGTTGAAGTACGCCGGCACGGTGATGACCGCGTCCGTGACGGGCTCGCCCAGGTAGGCCTCGGCGTCGCGCTTGAGCTTGCCCAGCACCCGCGCGCTGATCTCCTGCGCGGTGTAGGTCTTGCCGTCGATGTCCGGGGACTTCCAGGTGGTGCCCATGTGGCGCTTGACCGACCGGATGGTGCGGTCGACGTTCGTGACGGCCTGGCGCTTGGCGACCTCGCCGACCAGCACCTCGCCGTTCTTGGCGAAGGCCACGATCGACGGCGTCGTCCGCGCGCCCTCGGCGTTGGCGATGACGGTCGGCTCGCCGCCCTCCAGGACGGAGACGACCGAGTTGGTGGTACCGAGGTCGATACCGACGGCACGGGACATGCAATTTCCTCCTGCACACTGCCCGGCGGAACCCATTCCACCGGGTCATCGATGGCGCGCCCGGGCGGGCGGCGCCGTTCGTCTGCACTTCTCGTCTTCAGTTCACGTCCGGACTTCCCACGCGAAGATGCCCGTGGATCCGGAGGTTGTCAAGCTGGTGTCAAAGGACTTGCGTCTGTTCGACTCAACTTTACTGCCCGGTTCAACTGAGCAGCGGGCGGATGTATTCCTGATCCCGGGCTCACACGGAACTCCCATGCCGGCGCCTGCCGCCGGCGCCCAGGCGCGGAGCCGCCCGGCAGCGGAGCCGGCCGGGCGCGGAGCCGGCCGGCAGCCCGGTTCCGGGACTGAGCCGCTCGACCCCCGTCCGGGCGCGGCCGGACACCCCGACGCCGAGCCACCGCACCCCGTTGCCGCACCGAACGAAGACCTACACCCGCCCAGCGAGCGCGCGCCTTCACTCGGTCCCGGCCCGCCGGCCCGCCGGCCCACCGCCACACCGCCACGAATCCAGCCCCACCCGGGCGCGGCC
>NZ_JBMDXT010000298.1:0-1762 GCF_048594475.1 Nakamurella sp.
GCCCGTCGTGCGAGCACCAGTTCGCCGTCGACGTCGCTGGTGGGCGCCTGGGGGAATAGAGACGTACGCGCCCGACCGGCTCTACGAGGAGGTCGCGTACATCGCCTATCACTTCCACTGGCCGCTGGACGACCTGCTCGACCTGGAGCACCGGGAGCGGCAACGCTTTGCGCACGAGATCGGAATGATCAACCAACGAATCGATCGAGGACGGTGACCGGTGGCACGCTGGTGGCCCTGGGGCGGATCCGCTCCCGAGCCGGCCACGACGCCGGCCGCGCCCGCCGGCGCGCCCCCGGGAGCGGCGGTGCCGCCGGTCCCGGCGCCCGCCCCGGTGCAGCGGGCGGCCTGGCAGGACCTGCCGCCGCTGCCCCACGTGCTCACCCCCACCCCGCCGATCGCGCCGCTCGACGCCTTCACCGCATCCCTGGCCACTCGGCAGGACCCCAGCTTCCTGGCCCCTCTCGGGCATCTGGTGGACCCGGACGGGCCGAGCGGGCACGTGGACGGGCTGGCCCGCGCCGAACCGCCGCGGACCGTGACGGCCGGCCCGGACCTGCCGGTGGCGGCCGCGCGGAAGCGGGCGCCCGAGCCCTCCGCGGGCCAGCGGCTCAGCGAACCGCGGAGGCGCTCCGGTGCGGCGGCGTCCGGCTCCGACGATGGGCCGCCGGCCGGGCCGCCCGCGACCGGGATCGGCGACCCGGGTTTCGGCGACCCGGGCGGCCAGGCGGTCGGTGACGTCCTCGCCGAGCCGGCGCCGGCATCCGGATTCGATCCCGCTCCCGCGGACGGGTCGCCCGCCTGGTCGCTGCTCGCCGTGCCGCCGACCGCTCCCGCGGTCCGCACGGCTGCGCTGCTGTCGGCGCCACCGCAGGCCCCGGTGACGAACCGGCCCGTGGTTGCCGCACCCGTGCTCGCCGGGCCGGCGGCCGGTCCGTCACCGGCCCCTGCGGTGCAGCGGGTGCCGGACGACGATCCGGCGACGGGGTCGAGCGGGACGGATCCGCCGGGTGCGGGCCCGGTCCCCACCGGTGGCACGACGGCGCCGCTGCTCGGGCCGGTCGGCCCGCCGGTGGTGTCGCGATCCGCCGACGGCGTGCCGGACCCGGGCCCGGCCGCCCGGCGATCCCTGGTGGCCGACGTCGCGCCGGTCGACGGGCACGTCGCGGATGCCCCACCGGCGGCCCCGGACCCGATGCCCGCCGCCGTCGCACCGCTGGCGGTGATGCCCACGCTGTCCGCTCCGGCCGCCCCGCCGTCGGCCGCCCCGCCGTCGGCCGCCCCGCCGTCGGCCGACCGGTCGCCGGCCGATCCTCCGTCCGGACCGCCGTCGTCCACGTCGATGCCATCCGGCGGGCCGGTGTCGGCCCCGCTGCCGTCGCCGTCGGTGCAACGCCACACCGGATCGCCGCTCCCGGCCCGGGCCGACCGTCCGGCGGACGCGCCCGCCCGCGGGCCCGGCCTGGGCGCGCCGCTGACCGCGGTGCCGGCCCGGCCGGACCACACGGTGGTGTCGGAACCGGCGCCCATGGACTTCGCCACGATCATGCGGATCATCGACTCCGCGGCCGCCACCGGATCGACCGAGATCACCCTGCCGCAGCCGGCGACGGAGCCGATCGGACCGGTCACGGCGGGCCGTCCCGTCGCGCCGACGCTCGGCGGTCCGGGTCGGACCCCGGCCGCGCGGCCGGCCGGGCTCGGCGCGCCGTTGGTCTCCGGGGTCGCGCCGACCGGGGTGCAGCGCACGGCGTCGTCGCTG
>NZ_JBMDXT010000299.1:0-3735 GCF_048594475.1 Nakamurella sp.
AACAGCGGCGCTGGCAGCGGAACAACTTCGCTGCCCGCGTCGTTTGCTTCTGCGGGTCCTCCGGCCCGCGCGGCGGTGTAGCTCAGCTGGCAGAGCAAGCGGCTCATAATCGCTGTGTCGCCGGTTCAAGTCCGGCCACCGCTACGTGACCAGCACGGACCACCCCGGGCAGGGGTGGTCGGGAGGCCCCTCAGCGGGCCGACCGCTGGCCAACACAGCACCTGCAACGAGAGAGAGTTACCAGTGGCCGCCACCGACGTTCGCCCCAAGATCACCTTGGCGTGCGAGGAGTGCAAGCACCGTAACTACATCACCCGCAAGAACCGGCGCAACGACCCGGATCGGCTGGAGATCGCCAAGTTCTGCCCGAACTGCGGCGTGCACCGCAAGCACAAGGAAACCCGCTGATCTAGGCCGCTGACGTGCCTGTCGATCCGTCCTTCATCGGGAAGCCCTTCCCCTATCCGGTGCCCTACGTCGTGGGCGTGGAGAAGATCCGCGACTTCGCGACGGCCATCGGTGACGCCAATCCGCTGTACCACGATCGCGACGCCGCCCGGCGGGCCGGCCACGCCGACCTGGTGGCCCCGCCGACGTTCGGCGTCGCCATCATCACGCGCGCCCAGGACGAGGTGTTGTTCGACCCCGCGCTGGGCCTGGACTACTCCCGGGTCGTGCACGGCGATCAGCGCTTCGTCTTCCGGCGACCCGTGGTCGCCGGGGACGAATTGCTGTGCACCTTCTTCGTGGACAGCTCCCGCATGGTCCAGGGCAACGAGTTCCTGGGGTTGCGGACCGAGGTCGTCGACCTGGCCGGTGCCCCCGTGCTGACCGTGTACGGCACGCTCGTCGTCCGCGGCCCCGACGCATGAGCCAGGGTCAGGAGATGGCGGCGGCATGAGTGCGATTCCGCAGTTCGAATCGGTGTCGGTCGGCGACGAACTCGCCCCGCTCACCATGACCGTCGAGCGTGCTCGGCTGGTTCGTTACGCCGGTGCGTCCGGCGATTTCAACCGCATCCACTGGAGCGAGTCGACCGCCGCCGCGGTCGGCCTGCCCGGCATCCTGGCCCACGGGATGCTGACCATGGCGTTGGCCGGCCGGGTGGTCACCGACTGGGTCGGGGATCCGGGCGCGGTCATCGAGTTCGGGACCCGATTCACCCGTCCCGTCTTCGTCCCGGACGACGGCGAGGGGGCCACCGTCGAGTTCACCGGTGCGGTCCGCTCGCTCGACGCCGACACCCGCACCGCCCAGGTCGACATCACCGCGAAGTACAACGGGCAGGCCGTGCTCGGCCGTGCCCGGGCCACCGTCGCGCTCAGCTGATTGCCGCTCGGCACCATCGAGGGGCCACGTCCGGTCGTTTCCCATCCTCGGGAACGACCCGACGTGGCCCCTCGATCCGTCTCAGTCCTGCGCGGTGGACAGGAACTCCGCCATCCGGGTCACCCCGGTGACCAGGTCCTCGTCGGACAGCGCGTAGGACAGCCGGAAGTAGCCGGGGGTGCCGAACGCCTCCCCGGGGACGACCGCCACCTCGGCCTTGTCCAGGACCAACGCGGCCAGCTCACCGGACGAGGCGGGGCGCACCCCGTCGTAGGACTTGTCGACCAGGCCCCGCACCGACGGGTAGGCGTAGAACGCGCCCAGCGGTTCCGGGCAGGACACGTGCGGGATGGCGTCGAGCAGCCCGACGATGAGCTGGCGGCGCCGGTCGAACGCCTCGCGCATCCGCTCCACGGCGTCCAGCGGCCCGCTGACCGCGGTCAGCGCGGCCTGCTGGGCGACGTTGCAGACGTTGGAGGTCAGGTGCGACTGCAGGTTGGTCGCCGCCTTGATCGCGTCCCGCGGTCCGATCATCCAGCCGACCCGCCAACCGGTCATCGCGTAGGTCTTGGCCACCCCGTTGACCACGATGCAGCGGTCGGCGATCTCCGGCGCCACCACCGGCATCGACACGTGGACCGCGTCGCCGTAGACCAGGTGCTCGTAGATCTCGTCGGTGATGACCCATATGCCCTTCTCCGCCGCCCAGCGACCGATGGCCGCGACCTGCTCCGGCGGGTAGATGGCTCCCGTCGGGTTGGACGGCGAGCAGAACAGCAGCACCTTGGTCCGGGAGGTCAGCGCGGCCTCGAGCTGGTCGAGGTCGACCAGGTAGCCGGCGGACTCGTCCGCCACCACCGGCACCGGCACCCCGCCGGCCAGGGTGATGGCCTCCGGGTAGGTGGTCCAGTACGGGGCCGGCAGCAGCACCTCGTCGCCGGGATCGAGCAGCGTCGCGAACGCCTGGTAGACGGACTGCTTGCCGCCGTTGGTGATCAGGACGTCGGCGGCCTCGACCGCCAGCCCGGAGTCGCGCCGGGTCTTGGCCGCGACGGCCTCGCGCAGGGCCGGCAGACCGGCGGCGGGGGTGTAGCGGTGATTGGCCGGCACCGAGCATGCGGCGATCGCGGCCTGGACGATGTAGTCGGGGGTCGGGAAGTCCGGTTCGCCGGCGCCGAAGCCGATGACCGGCCGGCCCGCCGCCTTGAGCGCCTTGGCCTTCGCGTCCACGGCCAGCGTCGCGGACTCGGCGATGCCGCCGATGCGCGCGGAGATCCGGGGGTGTGCGGTCGAGGCGGATGCGGGCGACTGAATGCTCATGCGTTCATCGTGGCACGCAGCGCGGAACGTGGTGGGGCGGGTAGCGTCGTCACGTGGGCACCAGCCGGTGGCGACGTGCCTTACACTTGACAGCCGGGGTGTGCTCCCGCTTGCCCGCTCGTCGGGTACAACGGGCACATCCCGGGTTTGTGAAGGGGTTCTGATGGCGATCGACCGGCCGTGACCGCGGGCGTGTCGTGACCAAAGGGGCGTAGCTCAACTGGCAGAGCAGCGGTCTCCAAAACCGCAGGTTGCAGGTTCAAGTCCTGTCGCCCCTGCAGCACCATCGAACGACCCGGCGCAGCGATGCGCCGGGTCCAGCACAGGTGAAGGACGTAGACAGTGAGCGACGAACACGACGGGGTGTCGGCGGGCGGATCAGCGTCCGGCGACGACCCGTCGGGGGACGCGGCGGCGGCCAAGGCCGGCGCGACGGCCGGCCGGGACAAGCCCCGTCAGGCCCCTTCGCTGTCGAAGTCCGAGGACACCGGCGACACGGTGGAGGCGGGCGAAGCCGGCACCGGTGCGGACGAGGGTGAGAGCGCGTCCGCGCTGACCACCCCGGCGTCACCGGGGTCGGCGCGGGCGGCCGCGCGCCGTGCCGCGGCCCGGTCCGGCGGATCGGACCCGGCGGCGGCGAGCGACAAGAAGGGCGCCGCGACGCCCAAGCGGGGATCGACCACGGCCGTCAAGAAGCCGAACCCGATCGCCCGGCTCGGCCGCTTCCTGCGCGAAGTGGTCGCCGAGTTGCGCAAGGTCATCTGGCCGACGCGCAACCAGATGGTCACCTACACCATCGTGGTGATCGCCTTCGTGGTGTTCATGGTGGCGCTGGTCGGGGTCCTCGACCTGCTGTTCGCCAAGGGCGTGTTCGCCGTCTTCGGCTGACCGGCCCGATCCGGGCGGTCCGAGCGTGTCCCCAACGAGTGAAGAATTCAGGAAGTGAGCATCCATCGTGTCCAGTGACGTCGACTACCCAGGCGGCGAACCGCCCCGTGACGTCGTGCTGACCGACGGGGACGAGACCATCGTCGCCTCCGTGTCGTCCCGGGACGACGAGTACGACCACGACAACGAGGCGGAGAC
>NZ_JBMDXT010000003.1:0-23609 GCF_048594475.1 Nakamurella sp.
GGCGGGGGCGGGGGGGGGGGGGCGCCCCCCGCGGGGGGCGGGGCCCGGCGCGGGGGGGGGGCGGGGCCGGGCGGGGGGGGCCCCCCCCCCCGCCCCGATCGGTCCGGCCGGATCAGCCGGCGGAGGTGAAGGTGACCACGACCGCGCGGTTGCCGGGGTCGGACGCCGGCTGCACCAGCGGCGCGGAATCGCCCAGGCCGACCACGGAGGTGATGTTCTCGGCCGGCACACCGACCTCCTGCAGGAGGGCGGCGACCTCGGTCGCCCGCTGGGTGGACAGGTCGACCGCGCCCTGCGGGTCACCGCCCGGAACGGCCGCGGTGTGACCCTGCACGGTGATCTTGGTCGAGGGGTCGACCGTGCCGACGCACTCGCCCAGCGCGGTCAGGGTCGCCTGCTTGTCGATCAGGGCCGCCTCGTTCGGCCGGAACAGGGCGGGCGTCGGCAGGGTGCAGGTGCGGGTCGGACCCGACCCCTCCGAGCTGATCTTGTCGCTGGGATCCGGGGTGGCCACCACCGGAATCGTGCCGGTGCCCGCGCCGGTGCCGGTGCCGTCGTAGAAGGTCACCTTGGCGGCGCCGGCGGCGGTCGCGATGCCCTCCCAGATGGCGTGCTGGTAGCCGACCTGCACGTCGGACAGCGCGTTCTGCTGGCCGGCCACCGGGGTCACCACGAACGAGACGTCGCGGCCCGTGAGGTCCGGCAGCTGGCCGGCCGCGGTGACCGCATTCACCACGTCCGGCGGCGACTGGTCGAAAGCGAGCAGGTTCATGTCCACGGCGCCCCGGGTGTCCAGCAGCGGGGAGAACACCCACACGGGCGAGCCGGCCGGCGAGGCCAGCGCATCCAGCCCGGCCAGGGCGTCCCGGCCCGGCTGCTGGGCCTGGAGCGCGTTCATCCGCTCGGCGAACGCCGTGGCGGCCCCGTCGGCGGCGGCGGCGACCGGTTCGGTGGTGGTCGTCCCGTCGCCCGCGACGGCGATCCACTCGACGCCGTTGCCGGCCCCCAGGGCGGTCCACTCGGCGGCGACCGGATCCGGGACGGTCACCGCCGCCTCGTTCGAGGAGCCGGCGGTACTGACCACACTGCCGGCCACCGTCACCGGGGCCGCGCTCGACGAGGTCGCCGAAGCCTCCGGCGACGAGCTGCCGGAACTGCCGCAGGCGGCCACGGCGGTGGTCAGGACCCCCGCCGCCAGGAGGGTCCCGAGAGTGCGGATGGACAACGCGCGTCTTCGAAACATGGACCCAGGCTATCCACCGATCGGGGGACAGCCCGGGTCCGAAGCGGGAACTGCGAACTATGCCACGACGGCGCAACGACCCGGGGTCGGGCCGCTGACCTGCAGCGATGCCACCTGTGCGAGCGTCAGCCGACGACCACCGGGGCGGCGTTCCAGATCCGGTCCAGGTAGTCCTGGATCGACCGGTCGCTGGAGAAGAACCCGCACCGGGCCACGTTCAGCACGGCGCTGCGGTTCCACGCCCGCTGGTCCCGGTAGGCCAGATCGACCCGGTCCTGGGCCTCGATGTAGCTCTGGTAGTCCGCCAGGGCCAGGAAGCGGTCCTCGTGCAGCAGCGAGTCGACGATCGGGGCGAACGTCTCCCGGTTGCCGTCCGAGAACGCGCCCGAGGCGATGGCCCCCAGCGCCTTGCGCAGCGACGGGTTGGTCTGGAAGTACTCCCGCGGCTGGTAGCCCGACTCGTAGATGGACTCCACCTCCGGTTCGGTCAGCCCGAACAGGAAGAAGTTCTGCTCGCCGACGGCCTTGAGGATCTCCACGTTCGCGCCGTCCAGCGTGCCGATGGTCAGCGCACCGTTGAGCGCGAGCTTCATGTTGCCGGTGCCGGAGGCCTCCTTGCCGGCGAGCGAGATCTGCTCGGACAGGTCGGCCGCGGGGATCAGCGTCTCGGCCAGGGTGACGTTGTAGTTGGCCGGGAACGCCACCTTGAGCCGGCCGGCCACGATCGGGTCGTTGTCGATCACCTTGCCGACCGCGTTGATGAGCGCGATCGTCTGCTTGGCGATCCAGTACCCGGGCGCGGCCTTGGCGCCGAAGACGAAGACCCGGGGCACGATGTCCAGCTCGGGGTTCTCCTGCAGCCGCTGGTACAGCGTGACGATGTGCAGCAGCTTGAGCGTCTGCCGCTTGTACTCGTGCAGGCGCTTGACCATCACGTCGTACATCGCGTCCTGCGGCAGCACGATCCCGTCACGCCGCTCCAGCAGTCCGGCCAGCCGGGCGCGGTTGCCCGACTTGACCGCGGCGAACGCGTCCAGGAAGGCCGGATCGTCCGCGTAGGGCTCCAGCTCCCGCAGCCGATCCAGGTCGCGCAGCCAGCCGTCGCCGATGGTGTCGGTGATCAGCTCGGTCAGCCCCGGGTTGGCCAGGCCGACGAACCGGCGCGGGGTGATCCCGTTGGTCACGTTGGTGAACTTGTCCGGCCAGTAGGCCGAGAAATCGGTCAGCACCTTGTCGCGCAGGAGCTGGCTGTGCAGCTCGGCGACCCCGTTGACCTTGGCCCCGACCACGGTGGCCAGGTAGGCCATCCGGACGGCCCGGGACGGGTGCTCCTGGATGATCGACATGCTGCGCACCCGCAGCTCGTCGTCGGGATACGCCTCGCGCAGCTCGGCCAGGAACTCCTCGTTGATCCGGTAGATGATCTCCAGGTGCCGGGGCAGCAGCCGGCCCAGCAGCTCGACCGGCCAGACCTCGAGCGCCTCGGGCAGCAGGGTGTGGCAGGTGTAGGCGAAGCACTGGCGGCAGATGTCCAGGGCCTCGTCCCAGGGGATGTCCTTCTCGTCGACCAGGATCCGCATCAGCTCGGGGATCGCGATCACCGGGTGCGTGTCGTTGAGCTGGAAGATGACCCGCTCGGGCAGCTTGCGCAGGTCGAAGCCGGGCGGCAGGACGTTGTTGAGGAAGTCGCGGATCGAGCAGGCCACGAAGAAGTACTGCTGCTGCAGCCGCAGCTCCTTGCCCTGGGGCGTGGAGTCCTCCGGGTAGAGCACCTTGCTGATGTTCTCCGCGAACGCCTGGGCGCGGATCGCCTGGAGGTAGTCGCCGTTGTTGAACACGTTCAGGTCGAAGGCCTGGGTGGCCCGCGCGCTCCACAGGCGCAGGGTGTTCACGTTGCCGGTGCGGTAGCCGGGGACCATGTAGTTGTAGGGGACCCCGATCACCTCCCAGTCGTTGTTCCACCGGGTGCGCTCGACGCCGTCCTCGCCCAGGTACTTCTCGGTGTGGCCGGCGAAGCGCACCTTGACACCCATCTCCGGGTGCGGGAACTCCCAGGGCGAGCCCAGGGTCAGCCAGGAGTCGGGCTGCTCGACCTGGTGGCCGTCCTCGAAGGTCTGCCGGAAGATGCCGTACTCGTACCGGATGCCGTAGCCGATGGCCGGGATCCGCAGCGTCGCCAGGGAGTCGATGAAGCACGCGGCCAGCCGGCCGAGGCCGCCGTTGCCCAGGCCGGGCTCCACCTCGGTGTCCCGGATCTGCTGCAGGTCAAGGCCGAGGTTGCCGATCGCCTGCTCGGCGGTCCCGGTCAGCCCGGAGGCCAGCAGCGCGTTGTCCAGCTGCCGCCCGAGCAGGTACTCGGCCGAGAGGTACACGACCACCTTGGCCTTGGCCTGCATCTGCTTCTGCACGGTTTCCAACCAGCGAGCCATCAGCTGCTGGCGGACCGTGCGGGCCAGGGCGTAGTAGAGGTCGTTGCGGGTGGCTCGGGCCAGGGCCACGCCCTGGCCGAACTGGAGGCGCTTGAGGAACTCCTCCGTGAAGCGCTCGACGTCGTCAAGGTCGGACGGCACGATCGCAGGTCGACTCGATTTGGTCACGAGCGCGGATAGTAGCCATCCTTTGTGACGGATGCCGTAACAACGTCCGTTCGCGTCATCCCCGCCGCCCCGGACCGAACGCCGTTCCGCGCGCGCCGGACCGCTTCCTGGGCGACACTCGCCGCCCGCGCTCCGCGGCCCCGACCAGGGCGGACGCGACGCGCCCCGGAGCGGTCCCGGGCCGGGGCGGGGGTGTGACGAGGGCCACGGTTTCAGCCGTCGGGGCACCCGTTCAGAGCAACGTGACGACCATCGACAGCACCAGCCCGACGCACAGGGACAGCGACAGGGCGGTGACCGCCAGGCGCTCGTCCAGATTCTCCAGCGAGGCGAAGGTGACCGTGGAGAAGCCGATCGGCGCGATCCCCAGCAACAGCATGATCGTCCGGTCCAGCCCCTGCAGATCGAACAGCAGGATCAGGCCGATGGCGACCAGCAGGCCGGCCGCGAGCCGCACCCCGATGATCACCGCCGCCCGGCCGAGCTGGGCGGACGCCGGCCGGAAGAGGATGCCGACGGCGAGCGGGATGATGATCGCGGTCGCCGACCCGAAGACGGCCAGCGCGTCGTGGACGGGGGCCGGCACCGGCACGCCCAGCAGGTTGACGGCGACCCCGAGGGCGATCGCCCACAACGCCGGGCTGTACAGCAGCCGGGTCAGCAGGGCCCGGCTGCCGGGCCGGCGGTGCGGGTTGGCCCGCGCCGCCATCAGGTAGACCCAGCTGAAGGTCAGCGCCGTGTTGACCGCGTCGAAGGCGGCGATCCGGACGACGCCCTCGGCGCCGTAGATCGCCTGGACGAAGGGCAGCTCGAACCCGCTGTTGGCGATCATGCAGCCGGTCACCAGCACCGCGCTCTGGGTCGGGGACCAGCGGGCCCGCCGCGCGACCAGGGTGGCGATGACGAAGCCGGCGACGGTGAACAGCGCCGACGACAACGGGTAGACCGCCAGCGCCGCCGTGATCCGCACCGTGGACAGCGAGGTGAAGATCAGGGCGGGCAGGCAGACGGAGAACACGAGCCGGAACAGGAAGTCGCCGTCGCGGTGTTCGGCGACCCCGAACCGGCGGAGCAGGAAGCCGCCCACGAACCCGAGCAGCACCGGCAGGATCTTGAGCAGGGTGTCAGCCACCGGGCCCCAGGTGGATCGGATCGGCCGTCACCGGTCGATCATCGGCACTGCGGCGGCGGGCGGCGCGCTCCTTCCGCTGGCCGGACGCCCCGGCGGGGCCGCGCCGGCACGGCCGGGCTCAGCCCACCCCGAGTGCGGTGGCCAGGGCCGGTGCCTGCCCGGTCAGGCAGCCGGTGACGCCGGCGGCCAGGCCGGCCCGGTCGTCGTAACTCGGGGCCAACCCGGCGGCGATGGCCTTCTCCCGGGTCGCCGGTGACCCGGCGATGCCGGTGAACCGCTCGCCGTAGGTCGAGACCAGGCTCAGCACGGCGGCCGGGCCCTTCTCGGTGAACACCCGCGGCACGCCGGCGATGGCCAGGCCGGCGAAACAGTCGGCCGTCACCTCCAGCTGGTTGCTCGGGATGAGCGTGACGTCCGCGCCCTTGGCGGCGATCATCTCCTCCAGGATGTTGTGCCCCCACTGGTGCGCGAGCAGGAAGTACAGGCCCACCTCGGCGGCCGGGTCGGCGAACGTGCCGTCCGCCCGCATCGCCATCGACGCGCCGATGGCGTCCATGAAGGTCTCGGACACCACGATGGTGTCCTCGGGGGCGCAGAACGTCGGGCCGTACCGGTCGGCGGCGCTCAGCTCGACCCCGCCGCACTCGAACGTCTCCGCCCCGCGGAGGAATCTCATCGGGGCGTTGACCTTCACCGGGATCTGCGCCAGGCCGGCGATCTCCTCCCAGAAGTCGTCCGTCTCGACCTGCATGGGGCGCAGGGCGCTCTGCTCGACCACCGAGGCGTCCACCACCACCCCCGCGTCGCCGTCCGCGGGCGGGGCGTCGGCGGAGCTCGGCGGGCCGGAGGACGGGTCGGCGGACGGCAGCGACGCGGCCACGGCCGGTTGTCCGGCCGTGCCGCCGCCGCAGCCGGCGACGGCGCCGAGCGTGAGGAGCCCGGCGATCGTGGCGATGAAGACGGTGCGCCGCACGGGCGATCCCCTCGTCGGAACCGGCGATGATGGCGCAAAGGTAACTCACAGCAACTCCGGCGGGGAACGATCGTCACCCGCCCGGGTCGGTGCATCAGCCTTCGGTGTGACCCCGACGGGCCGGATGTCCGGGCCGATAGTGTGAGGCATGGCGACCGACCCGCACATGGTGTTCCTCGGCTTCGGCAAGTACGCGCGGTCGGACAAGATCTTCGCGCTGGAGCCGATCCGCGGCGAGGACCGTGGCGACGGGCGCCGCACCGAGGTCTGGGTCGACGGCATCGGCAGCCCGATCGTCGCCTCCCGGACGGAACGGACCATCCTGGGCGACATGGGCCAGGAACGGGCCGCCGACCCGGCCATCCTGGAGGAGGCCCTGGAACTGGCCGAGCGGCTGCTGCGGGCCGCCGAGGTCGGTCGTGTCGACCTGGGCGATCTGGGCCGGCGCGCCCGCCACGTGCTGGAATCGGCCACGTCGGCCGGGGCCGGCCGGGCCGCCCCCGACCCGGGGGACCAGCCCCGCCTGCTCTGAGCGGGCCGGGCACGCCGTGCGCACGGTCGCCGGCCGGGCACCCGGGCGACGGACCGCCGGCGATCAGCCGCCGGCCATGGACCCGACGATCAGGAACGGCTCCCGGCCGCTGGCCACCTCGTCCGGCAGTGGGCGGTCGGGCGGGTCGTGGGACAGGTCCTCCTGGCAGGCGTAGAACCGCACGAAGCCGCGCCGCTTCCCGGTGGCCCGGTCGCGCACCCGGCCCACCAGCACCGGCAGGCGGGCCTCCAAAGCGTCCAGCACGCTGGCCTGGGTGACCGGACCGGACACCTGGACGTCGACCTCGCCGTGCACCCGGGCGAGCTCACGCAGGTGGGCGGGCAGCACGATCCGGACGCCGGCCGGGTTCCCGGCGGGGGCGGTCATGGCAGCGTCTGCACTTCCACCGACAGGACCGCCGGGAGGTCGCGGACGATCGGCGCCCAGCTCGCCCCGGCGTCGGCCGAGGCGTAGACCTGGCCGCCGGTCGTGCCGAAGTACAGCCCGCACTCGTCCAGTGAGTCCACCGCCATCGCGTCGCGCAGGACGTTGACGTAGCAGTGCTCCTGCGGCAGCCCGCGGGTGAGCGGCTCCCACTCGTGACCGCCGGTCCGGCTGCGGTAGACACGCAACCGGCCGTCCATCACGACGTGGTCGGAGTCGCTGGTGATCGGCAGGACGTAGATCGTCTCCGGCTCGTGGGCATGCACCGCGATCGGGAACCCGAAGTCGGTCGGCAGGTTGCCGCTGATCTCCGTCCACGACTCGCCGGCGTCGTCACTGCGCATCACGTCCCAGTGCTTCTGCATGTAGAGCACCTCCGGCCGGGCCGGATGCAGGGTGACGTGGTGCACGCAGTGCCCGACCTCGGCCTGCTGGTCGGGAATGCCCTCGGACCGCAGCCCGCGGTTGATCGGCCGCCAGGACTCGCCCGCGTCGTCGCTGCGGAAGGCGCCGGCGGCGGAGATCGCGGTGTACATCCGGTTGGCGTCGGTGGGGTCGAGAATGATGGTGTGCAGGCACATCCCGCCGGCCCCGGGTGCCCACTGGGGCGCGCTGGGATGGGTGCGCAGGCCGGGCATCTCGGTCCAGCTGCGGCCGCCGTCGCGGGTCCGGAACAGGGCCGCGTCCTCGACCCCGGCGTAGACGGTGTCCGGGTCGTCCAGGGCCGGTTCCAGGTGCCACACCCGGGTGAATTCGAACGGCCGCGGGGTCCCGTCGTACCACTGGTGCCGGCCGACCTCCCCGGTGTAGGTGAAGGCCGAATCGATCGGCTCCCAGCTGTCCCCGCCGTCGTCGGATCGCTGGATGACCTGCCCGAACCAGCCGCTGGACTGGGAGGCGTAGATCCGGTTCGGATCGGCCGGTGAGCCGTTGACGTGGTAGATCTCCCACCCGGCGAAATGCGGTCCGCTGACCCGCCAGTCGCGCCGGGCGCCGTCGGCGGTCAGCACGAAGGCCCCCTTGCGGGTCCCCACCAGCACACGCACTCCGGTCATCCGACGCTCCCTCGCATCACGGTCGGGCCGGGGTGGCCCTACGGGGTAGACGGCGTGGCCCCCGCGGACTCATCGGTCCCGCCCGCGGGGTCACCGGCCGGCGCGTGCATCGCGGCCAGGTGCTGCGACAGCAGCGAGTCCCGGATCTCCTCGCGGGCCCGGAGCGCCCGCTCGATCCGGGCGAGCTGCTCGGGTGTGGCCGGCAGGTCGTAGACGGCAGCGATGAACCGGGCCAGATCGGGCCGGTAGTCGTGGGCCCAGGCCCGGTAACCGGCCGTCTTCTGGGCGTTCTTCATGTCCATCAGGCCGTGCAGGAAGCTGGTGATCGGCCGCCAGCGCAGGCGCGCCGGCACGCCCCGGGGGCTGGCCCCCGGCACGATCTGCACGGCGGGGCGGGCGTCGGTCAACCAGTCGGGGCGGGTGGACAGCAGGTCGACGCCGAACTTGGTCACGCCGTCGTTGTCGTGGCTGACCATCACGTACCGCAGGGCCGCGCGATGCTCCGGGGGGAGCTCGGCCAGCTGGTCGAAGTCGTTGACCCTGGCCACCAGCAACGGGTCGACGTCCGGCCGCGCGGCCCCGGTCACCTGGTGCATCCACCCGCTGGCGTACGGCGTGCCGATCCACAGGGCGCGGTCGATGCCCAGCGCCTCCGGGCCCAGGGTGCCCCAGTGCAGCAGCACGTCCTGGCTGGTGTGCGCACCCAGGCTCTCGCCGAACAGCACGACCCGCGGTCGCCGGCCGGGCCGGTCGCGCAGCCGCGCGCTGATCGCCAGCCAGAGCAGCCGGTTCTGCTCGCGGGCGTCCTTGACCTTGAACAGCGACAGCGGGGACGGCCGTTTGGAGTACTGCATGGTCACGATGGCCACGTCGCCCCGGGTCAGGTACGCGGCGGCCGCGGTGGCGCAGTAGTTGATGTAGCCCGAGCCGGTGGGCGAGCACAGCATGATCAGCGCGCGGTCCCAGGCGCCGACCCGGTCCATCTCGGCCAGGGCCAGGTCGACCCGGGCCCGGGCCGTCGGGGCGCTGTCCAGGCCGACGTAGACCAGCGCCGGATCGGCGACCGCGGGTTCGCCCATCACCGAGGAGATGGCCAGGTCGGGCAGGCTGACCGGGAGCCCGGTGACCGGACGGGGCCGCGGGTACAGCAGCACGTGCCGGCGTCCCTCCCGGCCCAGGGTGGGCCACGGCACCAGACTCTGCGCCGAGCCGCTGGCGGTCGGCCCGACCCACCGGCGCCCGCCCTCGTCGTCGATGATCGGTTCGATCACATTGGTGCCGGCCTCGATCGACCGGATCGCCCGGTGCCAGAGCACCGATCCGCCGGCCACCAGCGCGGCCAGGGTCAGCGCGTGGCCCACCGGTCGCCAGACCACCCGGCCGCCCGGCAGCGCCGAGGCCAGCAGGGCGCCCGTCCCGTCGGCCAGCAGCCGCTGGCCCAGGGCCGCCCCGGACACCGCGGCGACCACCCCGGCGCTGGCCAGCGCGGCGCGCCACGGCTCGACCACGGGTGCGTCGGTGGTGGCCGGTTCGTCCGGCAGCCCGCGCCGCCGGTAGGCCTCCAGGGCCAGGCCGAGGCCAAGGCCCAGCGGCGCACCGAGCGGAACCGCGGCCAGCCGGCCCCCCGCCCCGATCGCCCGGTCGGCGGCCGCCATGCCGGCCCGGCTCAGGGTGAAGGCGGTCCCGCCGACCCCGGTGACCGCGGTCCGCCAGGCGACCTGCCGGGCCAGCCCGCGCACCATCGGCTCGGCCTCGCGGCGGGTGAGCAGCCGGTGCACCGCGATGCCGACGGGCACCGCCGCCAGGTCCGCGATGAGCGCCGCGCGACGGTCCCGGGCCGGATCGGCGGTACCCGCCGCCCACCCGGCGACACCGGCCGCCAGCGCCTCGATGCTGTCCTGCGTGGCCACCGTGAGCAGGTACGACAGGCTGGCGCCGATCCCGGTGACGATGGCCTGGTCGGACAGGCTGCGTGGCACCAGCGACGGTTCGAAGGTGCCGGGGACCCCGGCCGCGGCCACCAGCAGCCCGGTCTGATCCCCCGGGCCGGCCAACCGGGCCACCCACTGCTGGATTCCCATGACGCTCCGTTCCGTCCGGCCGGCCCGCGTCGGCGACGGTCGGCTCCCGCGCATCATCGCCGTCCCCGGCCGGCGGCGGCATGGTCCGAGACGGGTCATCCGCGGCCCGGCCCCCGGTTAGCCCCAACCGGATGACGCCGACGGATCCCCGGGCGGGCAAGGTCGATCGTGCGGCCCCCGGAGCCGCCGTGACCGGACCCGTCGACAAGGAGTCAGCATGCCCATGGACACGTTCCTGTTGATCGCCGCGCAGTACGACGACGAGGAGGCCGCGGTCGCCGACTACGAGTCGGTCAAGGCGGTCTACCACGAGACGCACCTGATCGACACGTTCGATGCGGCGGTCGTCAGCAAGGACGCCGACGGCAAGGTCTCGATCGTCAAGCGGCACGAGCAGCCGACGCGGGACGCGGCCAAGGGTGGCCTCGGCGTCGGCCTGGCCGTCGGCGCGCTGGTCGCCCTGTTCCCGGCCGTCGGCCTGGGTGCCGGACTGCTGTTCGGCGGGGCCGCCGGGGCCGGGGTCGGCGCCCTGGCCGGGCACGCCGCCGCCGGGCTCAGCCGGGCCGACCTCAAGGAACTGGGCGAGCTGCTGGACGCCGGACAGAGCGGCTTCGTCCTGGTCGCCGCGACCGACCTGCAGGACAAGCTGGACAAGGCGATCACGCGCGCCGACAAGCAGGTCCGCAAGGAGCTCAAGGCCGACCCGGACGCGGTCAGCGCCGAGCTGGCGTCGCTGCCCTAACGGTGCCAAACCCGGCTCGCCCGGCTCGGCCGGTCCGTCGCCCCGGTCGGCGGCGGCCGGGTCACCGCCGGGCCAGCAGGCCCGACCGGACGATGGGCAGGCCCTTGTCCCACCAGTGGTCGTAGCGGCGGTAGACCTCCGGGTCCCGGCCGGCCAGCAACGCGACGAGGGCGGTCGCCTCGTCGGCGAGCGCGGCCCACACCTCGTCGGGCAGCGGGTGGAAGGCACCGGCCTCGATGCCGGCCCCGGTCGAGCGCCACACGCCCGCCACCCGGCCGTCGACCAGCAGGGTGGGCAGCACGTCGCCGTTGCGGCGGATGACCGCGGCCCGGTAGGCCGGCGGGATGAGCCGGCTCCGATCGGCGTAGGCCAGGAGCACGCTGTCCCACATGCCCAGCAACCGGGGCGGGACGGGACGGTCGGCGTCGGGCAGCGGCCGGTCGGGCAGGTCGAACAGCTCGGCCCCGTCCGGTCCGGGCCGGTCGCGCAGGTCCTGCCGGTCCGCGGCCAGCGCGGCCCGCACGACCGGTCGCCGCAGTAGGGTGAACTGCGCGATGTCGGCCACCGTCGCCGGACCGAATCCGGCCAGGTAGCGGCGGATGAGGTGGAGCACGGCCGGCTCGGCCGGACCGGTGGGGTCGGCGACCGGACCGGCCGTGTACCGGGGACGTGGGCCGAAAGTCCAGGTCGCCGCGGCCGGCGCGTGCACGAACGGCCCGTAGGTGCGCAGCGCCCACCACGCGCCGGGCGGCGGCAGGTCGCCGAGCCGGTCCCTGGTCCAGGCGTCCAGGTCGGCGTTGCTGCGCGGCTGCGCGGTGAACGCCAGCAGGTCGGGGATCAGGGCGTCGACCTGATCGGCGGTCAGGCCGAGTCCGGTGAACCGCCGGTCGTTGACCCGCGAGGCCCGCAGGGACGAGGCCATCGCGTGCCGGAAGGCGGGGTAGTCGTCGCGGTGCACCGCCTGCAGGGTGATCCGCATCAGCGACGCCTTCACCACCCGGCCGGCGGCGAACGCGGCGTCCAGGTCGGCCGGCGCGAACCCGGCCAGCCGGTTCCACAGCGCGAGGTAGGGCGAGGCGGGTTCCTGCGCCTGCAGGGCGACCGCGCGGCGCACGCCGTCCTCGACGGACAGGCGGGCCCGGCCGGCCAGCCCCTGCCGGTCCAGCGTCGCCCGGTTCAGCTGCCGGCCGGTCACCACCACCCGGCGGACGGTACTCCCGGGCGGTGACCCGCCCGGGCGCGGACGCGTCAGGCGACGCGGGACTCCTCGTCGGCGACGCTCTCCTCGCGCACGGTGAGCACCTCGAACGTGGTGGCGTCGGCCATCGAGACGGTCTCGTTGTCCCACAGGACGCGGGCCCGGGCCGGGGCGCCGTACCGCGGCGGGGCCACGTTGACGATCAGGCCGGTCAGCCCGACGCTCACGCAGACGTCGTCGACGAAGGACCGAACCTTGTCGCCGATGCGCAGCGGGCGGGGCCGCTGGGCGGCGGTCGGGGCCTGCACCGGCGCCACCACCGGGGCCGCGGGAACGACCACCGGCGGGGCGGGGACGCCCGGCGGCGGGACCGCGCCGGACAGGGCCGCGGGGCCGAACGCGGACAGCCCGGATGTCTTGGCCGCGGGAATGGCACTGGCGGAATGCCCGGCGGAATGCCCGGCGGGCACCCCGATCGGACCGGCAGCCACGGCCGGCAGCCCTTGATCGGCGGAGATTTCCTCATGAATGGTCATCGGGGTCGCCCCTTCCGGTTTGTCGCTTGCCCATTCAGAGTCGGCGACGTTCGGTGCCGGACGAAGACGAAGGTGTTACTTGGATGTGAAACGCCTGTTGCTCTCATCACAGAATTCCGGGAGAACCCCGGGCAACCGGTGCGGGCGACCGGCGGGGGTCACCGGCCGGCAGGGCCGGGATCGGACTCCAGGGCGCCGACCAGGCGGGTGAGCTCGTCACGGAGTTCGACGAGCCGGCCGACGGACAACCCGGTGCGCTGGCCGATCTCCCCCGGGATGGCCGCCGCCCGCTCGCGCAGGGCGAGCCCGGACGGGGTCAGGGCGATCACCACGCGGCGCTCGTCGGTGTCGTGCCGCCGCCGGGTCACGTGGCCCAGTCCCTCGAGCCGCTTGAGCAGCGGGGTCAGGGTGCCGCTGTCCAGAAGCAGGTGCTGGCCCAGTTCGCACACCCCCACCGCGTCCGCGGGGCGCTCCCAGAGCACCAGCATCACCAGGTACTGCGGGTAGGTCAGGCCCAGATCGGCCAGCAGCGGGGTGTAGGCCCGGACGATGGCCCGGCTCGCGGAGTAGAGGGCGAAGCAGATCTGATTGTCCAGCTCGAGCGCGCGGTACCGATCGGCCGGCGGACCAGGATCTCGGTCCCCGCGCGGTCCCGTCGCCATGTGGTCCACCCTACACCGCCTCGATGTTGCCCTATTAGATTGCGCACAATACAGTTGCAATCAATCGACCCGCTCGGGTCGGACCGAAGGAGACCACCATGAGCGCCCTCTACACCGCCGTCGCCACCTCGTCCGGTGAGGGCCGCACCGGCCACGTGCGCACCGACGACGGCTTCATCGACACCGACACCCGCATTCCCGCGCCGATGGGCGGCCCGGGTGGGGCCACCAACCCCGAGCAGCTGTTCGCCGCCGGCTACGCCGCCTGCTTCCACAGCGCCATCAAGCTGATCGGTCGCCAGGAGAAGATCGACGTGACCGATTCCACCGTCACCGCCGAGGTCGACATCTTCAAGCAGGACGTCGGTTTCGGGCTGGGGGTGCGCCTGGTCGTCCGCATCCCGAACGCCGATCCGGCGGCCGTGGCCGCGGTGACCGAGAAGGCGCACCAGGTGTGCCCGTACTCCAACGCCACCCGCGGCAACATCGAGGTGGACCTGCAGGTCGCCTGATCCGACCGTTCGGCCGGCCCGGCCGTGGGGCACAGTGAAGCGGTGACCGAGTCCCTGCCCCTGCCGGTGGCACCCGCATCGATCGAGGCCATGTCGTTGACCGCGACGATCGAGGCCATCCGCTCGGGGCGGCTCTCGCCGGCCGAGCACGTCGCGACGGTGCTCGACCGGCTCGCCGCCGACCCGTTCAACACCGTCATCACCCTCGACGCCGAGCGGGCCGCGGCCACCGCGGCCACCCGCACCGCCGAGGCGGCCCGCGGGCAGTGGCGCGGACCGCTCCACGGGATCGCCGTGGGCGTCAAGGACCTGATCGACGTGGCCGGCCTGCCCACCCGCTGCGGCTCGAACGTGCGGCGCGACGTCGCGCCGGCCACCCTCGACGCTCCGGTGGTGGCCCGGCTGCGCGCCGCCGGCGCCGTGGTCGTGGCCAAGCTGCACACCCAGGAGTTCGCGCACGGCCCCACCGGCGACGTCGCCGCCACCGGTCCGGCGCGCAATCCGCACGACCCCGGCCGCATCACCGGCGGGTCGTCGTCCGGCTCGGCCGCCGCGGTCGCCGCTGGCCACCTGCCGCTGGCCCTGGGCACCGACACCGGGTGCAGTGTGCGCACCCCGGCCGCGCTGTGCGGCGTCGTCGGGCTCAAGCCGGCGTACGGGGCCCTGCCGACCGACGGGGTGTTCCCGCTGGCCGAATCGCTGGACCACGTCGGCGCACTGGCCGCCGACGTGGCCGGCACCGCGCTGGCCTGGGCCGTGCTCGGCGGCCGCGACCCCGACCCGGCCGAGCCGGTGCCGGGCCTGCGGGTCGGCGTTCTGGTGGACGAGTACTGGCAGCCGGCCGACCCGGCCATCGCCCCCTGGGTGGACGCCGCCGTCCGGGCGCTGGTCGCCGCCGGCGCCCGGGTGGTGCCGGTCCGGACCCCGATGATCGAGGAACTGGTCGCCGCCTACCCGCTGATCGTCGGCAACGAGGCCTACGCCACCCATTCCCGCGCGCTGGCCGAGCGTCCCGATGACTTCCAGCCGCTGATCCGGGAGCGGCTGCTCGGCTTCGCCGACCGGCCCGCCCGCGAGTACATCGAGGCGCAGCGCACCCGCCGCCGGCTGGTGCCGGCCTTTCGGGCCGCGGTGGCCGACGTCGACGTGCTGGTGCTGGCCACCACCCGCCTGCGGGCGACCCCGATCGGGGCCGCGTCGGTCGAGGTCGACGGGCGGGCGGTGGACGTCCGGCCCGCCCTGCTGGCCCTGAACTCCCCGTTCAACCTCACCGGGTGGCCGGCGGTGTCCGTGCCCGCTCCGGCGCCGGGCCTGCCGATCGGGGTGCAGATCGTCGGGATCCGGCGGGACGAGCACGGGGTGCTCGACGTCGCCGCGGCGCTGGAGCGGGCCTGGCGCTGAGCGGCCGGCCGGTCAGCCCCCGGCCCGGGCCGGTTCGGCGGCCCCGGCCGACGCCGGCGCGCCCGCCTGCACCGCCACCAGGGCCGCCCGGTCGGCGGCGACCGCGGCCCGGTAGCCGGCCACCTGCCGATCGGTCTCGGCGGCGTCCCACCCGGCGACGTCCGCCAGCAGCGCGGCGACGGCCGGCGCGGCCTCGTGCCCACCGTCCGGCAGCTCGATGGCCAGGTGGGTCCGCCGCATCAGCACGTCGGTCAGGGTCCGCGCACCCTCGGCGGTGACCGCGTAGAGCAGCTCGGCGGGCAGGTAGCCGGCCCAGTCGGCGCGGGGCGCGATCAGCGACCGGTCGGCGGCCCCGGCGGCGAGCACCGCGTGGATCTGGTTGCCGTAACGGCTGAGCAACCGCTCCACCTGCTCGCGGCTCAGCCCGTGCTCCTGCGCCAGCGCCCCGGCCCGGTTCCCGATCGCGGTCCAGCCGGCCGCGCCGAGCAGCGGCGTGCTGCGGGTGAGCGACGCGGGGACGTCGCCGAGCCGGCCGGTGGCGACGGCCGCGTCCATCGTGTCCTGCGCCATCAGCCGGTAGGTCGTGTACTTGCCGCCGACGATGGTGACCAGGCCGTCCGGGCCGGCGATCACCGAATGGTCACGCGACAGCTCGGACGTCGCGTCGGCATCGGTGTTGGTGTCCGGGCCGACCGGCCGCAGCAGCGGCCGGACCCCGGCGTACACGCCGAGCACGTCCGCGGGCTGCACCTTGCGCCGCAGGAAGTGGTTGAGCTCGCGCAGCAGGTACTCCACGTCCGCCACCTCCGGGCGCGGCGACCCGCGATCGCCGTCCCACGGGGTGTCCGTCGTGCCGACCAGCCAGTAGTTCCACCACCGCCGGGCGATGATCACCGAGTCGCTGGCCCGGGCCAGGATGCCGGTGTCCGCGTCGATCGCGTCCCGGCGCAGCAGCAGGTGCACGCCCTTGGACGGCTGCACGTCGAAGGTGTGGGCGCCGGCGAGCTGCTGCACGTCGGCCGCCCAGGCCCCGGCCGCGTTGATCACCATGCGGGCCCGGATCTCGTGCCGCGCCCCGTCCGGCCCGTCGGTGACGACCGCGCCGGTCACCCGGTCCCCGTCCTTGAGGATCTCGACGACCGGCGCACCGGTGATCACCTCGGCGCCCAGCGCGGCCGCCGTCCGGACGACGGCCAGGGTGTGCCGGGCGTCGTCCATCCGCACGTCGTAGTACTGGATGCCGCCGGTCACCACGTCCGGGTCCATCGAGGGGGCATGCCGGACGACGCCGCCCCGGGTCAGGTGCCGGTGCCGTGGCACGCCGCGACCGCGCAGACCGAAGATGTCGTACAGCAGGATGCCGGCGCCGGCGTAGGGCCGTTCCCAGTGCGCGGACAGCGGGTAGAGGAACGGCTCGGGCCGGGTCAGGTGCGGGCAGAGCGTCTTGACCTGCAGATCGCGCTCGACGATGGCGTGCGCGACCAGCCCGAAGTTGTACTGCTCCAGGTACCGCAGGCCGCCGTGGAAGATCTTGCCGGAGCGGGACGACGTGCCGACGGCGATGTCACCGGCCTCGACCAGCACCACGCTCAGACCCCGGGTCGCGGCGTCCATGGCGCAGCCGGCGCCGGTGACCCCGGCCCCGATCACCAGGACGTCGTGCTCGCCGCCGGAGGCGGCCCGCAGCGACCGGGCCCGCTGGGCCCGGTTGAGCCGGCTCGGATCGGCGGACTCCGGATCCATCGATCCGGTCGGGACGGTCGCGGGCTGGGGAGCGCGGTCGGGCATCGGTGGACAACCCCTCGGACGTCGGTGGCCAGGTCGGCTGGTCAGTTCCCGCTCCATGATGCGGGCACACCGGCGGCCGGCACCCGCAGGCCGGCCGCGACCCCGGCCGCGACCCCGGCGCCGCCGTCGGTCCCGCCGGTGATCGGGCCGCGTGATCGGGCGAGGTCAGGAGGGCGCCAGCAGCGGCGCGAGACAGGCTCGCACGGCTGCCATGTCGGGTTCGTCACCGAGGGCGCTGACGGCCAGGTCCCGGGCCGGATCGACGATCAGGAACTGCCCGTCGGTGCCGTCGCCGAAGTAGCGGCCGTCCCCGCACACCCACAGACCCTGGCCGTAGCCGGCCTTGGGCAGCGGGTCGTCCGGCCGGACCGGGCCCGCCGACCCGGTCGACGCGGCCGACGGGGTCGTCATGGTGCGGATCCGGCCAGGCGCGAGCACCCGGACGCCGCCCGGGCCGCCGGCCACCCCGTCGTACCGGAACAGGTCGGCCAGGGCGTGCAGCTGGTGCGGGTCCAGCCGCAGGCCCGTGCCGCCGGCGTCGTACGCGCCGTACCGGCGCCAGGTCGGACCGCCCGTGATGCCGGCCGGAGCCAGCACGCGCTCGCCGACCCAGGCACCCAGCCGCTGCCCGATGAGCTCCTGCACCAGGATCGACACCAGGAACGGGCCGGCGTTGGAGTAGGCGAAGTGCCGGCCCGGCGGGTGGTCGAGGGGGCGGGCGAACAGGTAGGCGGGCAGCTCGTCGGGGTCGCGGTCGCCGATGTCGCGGCGAAACAGGAACCCGGTGTCGTGCCCGATGGTGCCGTCGAGCAGGTGGGCGAGCCGGACGTCGGCCCAGCCGGCCGGTCTGGGGAGCGCGGCCAGGGCCGGCACCTGGGCGATCAGCTCGCCGACGGGGGCGTCCGGCGTCAGGCGGGTGGATCCCCAGCGTTCCCCGCGGTCGATCGCCACCCCGACCGCCGCGGCGACGGCGACCTTGCTGATCGAGCGGACGTCCGCCGGCCGGCCGTCCACGACGTGCGCGAGCCGCTGCGCGCCCTGGGTGACGGTCACCGCCCGGACCCGCGGCCGGCGACCGTCGGCGGTGCGCACCGTCTCCAGCAGCTGCACCGTGGCGGCCAGCCGCTGCGCCGGCGTCGACCCGGCCGTCGACCCGGCCGGCGATCCGGTCGACGATCCGGTCGACGATGCGGTCATCGAGCGAAGAGCTCGACGAACCGGCCCAGCAGGTTCGGGGTGCTGACCACCCCGCTGGCCCGGGCCGCGGCCAGCACCGCGTCCGCCTCGGCGGGCGGGAAGTAGCCGGCGTACCGGTAGGCCTCGATCCGGGTGGCCAGCCCGTCCAGGTCCAGCTCCGGGTGGAACTGGGTGGCGTAGACCCGGCGACCGACCCGGAACGCCTGCACCGGGCAGGCGGCGGACGAGGCCAGCGCGGCGGCGTGGCCCGGCAGCGAGCGAACGGCCTCCTTGTGCCCGACGTAGGCGCCGAACTCCGGCTCGACCCCGGCGAACAGCGGATCCTCGCGGCCCGCGTCGGTGAGGGCGACCTGGATGCCGCCGATGGGTTCGCCGTAGGTGCGGTCGACCACCGCACCCTGATGCCGGCCCAGGGTGCCGACGCCGTAGCAGCAGCCCAGGAACGGGAAGTCCCGCTCGACGACCTGGTCGAGCAGCCCGGCCAGCTCGGCCTCGACCCGGCGCTGGGTCGGCGACTTGGAGGTCTCGGGGTCGCTGGCCTGGTACGGCCCGCCACCCAGGATCACCCCGGACCAGTCGGCCAGGTCGACCGCCCCGAGAGGGCGTTGCTCCATCCGGATCCGGACCAGCTGCGCGTCGTCCAACCCGGTCCGGCGGAGCATGGCGGCGTACTCGTCGTCGGCGGCGACGTCCTCGCCGCGGATCGCGAGCATCAGGAAGGGCTTCACGGCATGCGACGGTATCGGTAGGGTGACTGACTAGACAGGACTGGACATGTCCAGTCAACTTTCCCGTCACGTGTACCGATGACCGGGGCCGATGGGGGCGGGGAGCCGCCGGGGGCGCCCGACGAACCGAGAGGAGCCCGGTGGTGACGTCCACTGGACCGGCGGAGATGTTCAGCCGCAGCGAGTCGATCCGCGGCGAGGACTACCTGCTGGCGACGTTCTACCTGACCATGCCGGCCGACGCGGACGTGCTGGCGAAGGCCACCGGGTACGCGGTCGGCCAGACGATCGGGACCTGGATCGAGGTGCCCGGGGTGACCGAGGAGATGCGCCGCCGGCACCGCGGCCGGGTGGTGAAGATCCTGGAGGCGCCGCCGGTCGACCTGGCCACCCAGACCGACGCGACCAGCGGCTACTTCATCCAGATCGCCCTGCCGACGGTCAACTTCGGGCCGTCCATCCCGATGCTGCTGGCCACCGCGATCGGCAACGACGTGTCGACGTCGGTCCAGGCCAAGCTGGTCGACCTGGAGATCCCGGACCCGCTCGCCCGGGAGCTGGCCGGGCCGCGGTTCGGCATCGCCGGGGTGCGGGACCTGGTCGGCGTGCCGGACCGGCCGCTGGTGCTGAACATGATCAAGCCGTGCACCGGGCTCACCCCCGAGCAGGGCGCGGCCATCTTCTACGAGACGGCGCTCGGCGGGGTGGACCTGATCAAGGACGACGAGCTCATGGGCAACCCGTCGTTCTCCCCGGTGGTCGACCGGGTGAAGGCGTATCTCGGCGCGGCCGAGCGGGCCCGGGACGTCACCGGCCGGGACGTGGTCTACATCCCCAACGTCACCGACCGACCCGACCGGCTGCTGGACACCGCCCGCCGGGCGGTGGACGCCGGCGCCCGCGCCGTGATGATCGCCTACGCGAGCGCGGGTTACGGCACCCTGCAGGCCCTGTCCGAGACGATCGGGGTGCCGATCCTGGCCCACTACGCCGGGGCGACCCCGTACTTCGAGGGACCGGGCACCGGCATGTCCGCCCCGCTGGCTCTTGGCCTGCTGCCGCGGCTGGCCGGCGGCGACATGATGCTCACCATCACCCCCTACGGCGGGTACCCGCTGCGCCGGCTGCCCTACCTCAAGACGGTGCACGAGCTGACCCTGCCGCGACCGCACATCGCACCGGCCTTCCCGGTGGTCGGCGGCGGCGTGCACCCGGGCACGGTCGAGACCTACATGCGGGAGCTGGGGGCGGACATCATCCTGGGCGCCGGCGGCGCGATCCAGGGCCACCCGGACGGCGCGGCGGCCGGCGCCGACGCCATGCGTCAGGCCATCGACGCGGTGATGGCCGGCCGGCCGGTGACCGACGCCGCACAGGAGCATCCGGCGCTGGCCCGCGCTCTCGAGCGGTTCGGATCGGGCGTCTGATGGCCCGGTTCGTCATCGGGTCCAGCCTGAAGATGTACTTCGGGCACCGGCGAACGGTCGAGTGGACCCGTGCGGTCGCCGCGATCTGCGCCGAGCACCCGGCGACGACCGGCGGGACGGTGGAGTTCTTCGTCATCCCCACCTTCCCCAGCATCCCCGCGGTGGCGCAGATCGCCGGGCCGGCCGGGATCGCGGTCGGCGCGCAGGACCTGCACTGGGCGGACGCCGGCCCGTTCACCGGTGAGGTCAGCGGGGCCGAACTGGCCGAGCTCGGCTGCACCATGGCCGAGGTGGGCCACGCCGAGCGGCGTTCGCTGTTCGGCGAGACGGACGAGACGGTCGCGGCCAAGACACACGCCGCCCTGCGCAACGGGCTGGCGCCGGTCGAGTGCATCGGCGAACCGGAACCGGGCTCACCGGGCCGGGCCGCGGACTTCTGCCTGCGGCAGCTGGAGTCGGCGCTGGCCCCGGCCCGCGCGGCCGGAACCGGCGGGCGGCTGATCGTCGCCTACGAGCCGGTCTGGGCGATCGGAGCGCCGCACCCGGCGCCGCCCGAGCACGTGGCTCAGGTCTGCCGGGCGCTGCGCCGGGAACTGGCCGGCGACCCGCTGTTCCCGCAGGCCCAGGTCATCTACGGGGGCAGCGCCGGACCCGGCCTGCTGCCCCGGATCGCCGACGACGTCGACGGGATGTTCCTCGGCCGGTTCGCCCACGACCCGCAAGCCGTGCGGACGATCCTGGACGAGGTCGGCTGACAACCCTCAGGACTGCTCGGCGGCCAGCAGCACACGGAGAACCTCCGGTGCATAGAACCGCCGGTTGTACGTCTGCTCATCCAGCGGCGCGAGGATCCCGAGCTCGACCAACGAGTTCACGAGCTTGTTGGCGCGCCCGTAGGACAGCGCGAGCAGGGCGGACACCTGTCGCACGGTGAAGGTCATCCGGGACACAGCGAGGTCGACCAGCGAGTGTGCGGAGTCAGCCCGCAGATTCGACGCTCTGATCGTGTCCTTGAGCCGCCCTTGGAGGGCGACCAACGCCAGCATCTGCCGGCGGGTGGAGTGGGCGGATTCACCGATACCGCGCGCGAAGAACTCCACCCACTCATCCCAGTCCCCGCGGCCGGAAACAGCCAGGAGTCTGTCCTCGTGGTCGCGCCGTCTGGCCTCGAACCAGGGCGAGACCGTGAGCGTGGGTTCGCTGATCAGCCCTGGGTCGAGCATTCGATTCAGCCGAGCGCCAGTCCGCGGCGCATCGGAACAATCCTTTGAGCGTGGAGACGAAGAGAATCGAACTCTCAACCCCCGCCTTGCAAAGGCGGTGCTCTGCCAATTGAGCTACGTCCCCGAACGGCCCGCTCGCGGCCACCGGCCTGGTCCGGTGCGGCGGGCGGACCGACAGCCTAGCTCGCCGAGGAGGCGAATCCGGTCCCGGCCACGGGCTTGGTCGCCTCGTCCCACAGGGCGGCCTCGGCGGCCGCCGCCTGACGACGGCGCTGGACCAGGAACGCGATGCCGCCGAGGACGGCGAGCAGCACCAGGATCTTCTTCATACCCACCATCCAACACGACACGGAGCGGAACCCGACCGGTCGTCGAGTGCCACGTCCGACCGTAGCGCACCGGGGCCCGGATGTTTCACGTGAAGCCGTCTCCGGCCCGAGATGCGGGCCGGGATAAGGATTGTTGCGGTCGTGCGGGGTGGGCCTAGGAGGACTTGAACCTCCGACCTCTTCCTTATCAGGGAAGCGCTCTAACCGTCTGAGCTATAGGCCCCGGGCACTGCCGTCTGCGGAACAGACAACCGCGGCACCGGAGTCGAGCCTGCGTCCGACCGGCACCGCGGCCTCATAACTTACCGCACCGGAGGAAGCGACCCAAATCCGCGGCCGGATCAGGCGGCGGGCTCGGGCCGCAGCCCGTAGCGGGACCGGACGAGCGTCCCGAAGCCGATGGCCAACGGCAGCATCAGCACCCCGTAGACCGCGGCCGGCAGCGAGAGCTCGGTCGAGCCGAGCACCGTCTGCGCCACCACGATGGCCAGCGTCGCGTTGTGGATCCCGATCTCGAACGACGTCGCGACGGCCTGCGGATGGGAGGCCCCGAACCGCCGGGGCACCACGAATCCGACGGTCAGGCTCAGCAGGCAGAAGAGCACGGTGATGACGCTCAGCCGGCCGAACTCCTGGGCCAGGAGCGCCCAGTTGGTGATGATCGCCCCCAGCATCACCAGCACGAGGATGGTGAACGACGCCCGCCGGACGGGCCGGTCCATCTGGTCGGCCCACCCGGGCCGCCGGAACCGGATGAGCATTCCCAGCAGCACCGGCAGCAGCACGATCACCACCACGTCGAGCGCCGTCTTGGCCTGCGCCCCGAGGTGGTCCGCGCCCGCACCGAACCAGCCCAGCGAGAAGTTGACGATCAGCGGCAGGGTGACCAGGGCCAGGACCGAGTTCACCGCGGTCAAGCTGATGTTGAGCGCGACGTCACCGCGGAACAGGTGACTGAACAGGTTGGCCGAGGTGCCCCCCGGGGCCGCGGCCAGCAGCATCATGCCGACCGCGAGCGCCGGCGGCAGGTCGAAGGCCAGCACGAGCGCGAAGCAGGCGGCCGGCAGCACCACGATCTGGCAGGCCAGCGCCGCCAGCGTGACCCGCGGGTGACGCAGCACCCGCTCGAAGTCGGCCCGGGTCAGGCCCAGGCCGAGCCCCAGCATCACGATCGCCAGCGCCACCGGCAGGGCGATCGAAGTGAACACCGATCCCATGACCGAAAGTCTGCCTGATCGGACGGGCCGGATGAACCGGACGTTCGGGTCAGTCGCGCTCGCCGAGGGTCAGCTCGACCCCGCCGGACATCGCGGCCGCCGCGTTGTAGATGAACGCGGCCACCGTCGCCAGGGCGGTGAACAGCACGATGTTGATCGCCCCGATGATCGCGGTGATGCCGAAGATCCGGCCCGCGGTGACCAGGTCGGTCTTGCCGGCGGCCTGCGTGTCGGGGGACGAGGTCAGGGTGGAGAACGTGTCGTTGATCTTGGACCACACGCCCATGGCGTCCATCGTCAGGTAGAGGATGCCGATCGCGATCATCCAGACGAAGAACATGACGATCGCCACGATCAGGCTGATCTTCAGGACGGTCCACGGATCGACCCGCTTGAGCTGGAGCGAGGCGAGCCGCGGCGGTCGCCGGGTGGCCTTGGCCCGGCGCGCGGCCTCGGAGCCGGCGCGGGCCGGCGGCGGCGCCGGACGGGCGCCGACCTGCTGCGGGGAGGCCATCGGGGATCCGTCGGAGCCGGCCGGCCCGTTGCCCGGGCCGCCGGTCGGGCCGGCCGGGTTGCCGGCGGGGGCCGGCGC